>JANTGN010000198.1 GCA_024762895.1 Thiotrichales bacterium | reverse complement strand
CAAGGTATGGTATAGACGTACGACCTCGGCCCCTTTCTCGTAGACGGTCACGGTATAGAAGTTATTGATCTCTATGTATGACTGAGGACGCACCGGGTGGGCCATGGGACTGGCATCCTCAGCAAACTGATGGGTACGCAGCATACGGACATCCTGTATCCGCTTGACTGACCGGGATGTCATATCGGCCGTAAACTCCTGGTCTCTGAACACCGTCAGGCCTTCCTTGAGGCTTAGCTGAAACCAGTCTCGACAGGTGACACGATTACCCGTCCAGTTATGAAAATATTCATGCGCAATGACCGCTTCGATATTGACGAAATCGTCATCCGTTGCCGTCTCCTGCCTGGCCAGTACAAATTTTGAGTTGAAGACGTTGAGTCCCTTGTTTTCCATTGCCCCCATATTGAAATCATCGACGGCCACGATCATGTAGATGTCGAGATCATACTCGAGCCCAAAGGCCTCCTCATCCCACTGCATAGCGCGTTTGAGCGAGCGCATGGCATGATCACATTTATCGATATTATGCGACTCTACGTAGAGTTGCAGGAGCACCTCCCTGCCAGACAGGGTCTTATAACGGTCTTCCTGCACGGCAAGATCTCCCGCCACCAATGCAAACAGATAACAGGGCTTGTGAAAGGGATCTTCCCAGCGTACCCAGTGCCGTCCATCATCCAGGTCTCCCTTATCGACGGGATTCCCATTCGACAGTAGCACCGGGTACTGAGACTTATCAGCCAGTATGGTCGTCGTGAACAGGCTCAGGATATCGGGACGATCAAGAAAATAGGTGATCTTACGAAAGCCCTGTGCCTCACACTGAGTACAAAAGTTACCCGAAGACAGATACAGTCCTTCAAGGGCGAAGTTACTGGCTGGGTGTATGCGGGTTTCCATCTCCAGGCTAAATGTCTGCCCTGGATCTGACAGACGTAGTGAAGTGTCATCCAGCTGATAATCAGTACCTGAGAGCAAACGGTCATTGAGTTTGACCGACAGGAGTTCAAGGCCTTCACCATCCAGAACGAGATCTTCGCCAGATGCAACTTCAGGATTTCGTCTGATCTGCATCAGGTTGATAACCCGTGTATTTTCAGCATCGAGTTCAAAACGCAGATCTACCGAATCGATGAGATAGGCGGAGGGTCGGTAATCCTTGAGATAAATCGTCCGGGGTGTTGCCTGTTTCATATTGAAAACATCCTGCAAGGGTCGGTTAGGTGAATGACGCATGGGGTTAAATAAGCATAGCTACTCTGCCCATAGCGATTAATATGAGAGTGGCTATAATGTTCATATCGTCATGATTTTTGATCTATCGCAAAGAAAATAAATGATTAACACCTAATCTTAAAGTGACCTTACAAAAAAAGGAGTATCCTATGTTTGTCAAACAAAAATCCTCGGGGCATCTGATTGAGGTTCTCAATATTCAGGATCTCTATGATCCTAGCCTGGATAGCTTTGAGGGTCGATTGAATATCGGTGAAGATCTGCCCGATTCCGAACAATTCAGCAAGTCTGATACGATCTTCCCTTCGGGTGAGGCCTTGCCAAAATGCTGGATTGACCCCCACTACCGCGATAGCGAGCTGAAGCATTAACCCTGCTAATTTTGTGTCCTAATGGTCCGGGCCATGGGTTATGCTGTTACTCGGTCTAAGCTTATGGGTAATAGCTAATGTCAGTTCAGACAACGATTGAACAAAAACTCCAGGCGCTCCGGGTGGAGCACCTGGAGGTTCTGAATGAAAGCCACATGCACAATGTGCCGACAGGTTCAGAATCGCACTTCAAGGTCACCCTGGTCAGCCCTGATTTTTTGGGTAAGACCCTGGTTGCACGCCACCGTATGATTAATCAGCTGCTCACTGACGAGCTGGCTGGTCCTGTTCATGCCTTATCCCTCAACACCCTGACACCGGAAGAATGGGGCCAGAAAGGTGGTGAAGTTCGAAACTCGCCTCCTTGCATGGGAGGTTCCAGCAAGAGTGGGTGAAGTGGTCACCTTCAAACGCCCCAAGGCTGGTGAAAAACACAAGGGTAAGACCTTGTGTAAGAGCGGTTTTCACAAATGGGTCGTGGTAGACCGTCCGTTTGATAGTAAAAAGGGAAAGCTGGTAACCCGCTATGAATGCAAACGCTGTGGCAAATTCCGTATAGAGGGTAGTTGATCGAACTACCCACTTTTTTCTCGAAAGACATCGAGGTCATCCACCCTGGGGCCCTGCCTACGATCACGGAAAATACGCAGTTTATGGAACCAACTCAGATAACCCAGAACAGCCGCAACCACACCCACTAACAGGAAAACCAGGCTAGCCCAGAACAGAATCTGAACATCCATGAACAAACTTTTCTTACTCAGCTCAACCGAGGTCAGGGTGTCTCGTTTTACCTGGATCATGTCTTTGTAATTTTCCAGCTCCTTCTGCAGATACTCAACCTCGTCCCGTGTGTACTCAATACCGGCCGCCTCTACCGGTCCATTGGGATCAGCACTAGCGGCACGCATCACCGATTCCAGGGCCAGGAGCTCGGTTTTCAATCCATCCAGTTCCAGTTCCACGATAACACCAGATTGATACAAGCGATCGGCCTGGGCTTCCATGCGTTGGAGTTGAAGGCCAACAAAGACGATGATGCCAATAATCAGTGCCGTACCCATGAGGGCTGCCGCAATACTCCAGATGTCCAGGGCGCTTTTATTTTTCATAATCCGATCATAACAATCTTTTTATGAGCTCGATATGATTCTCACACAGGACCCGGTTAAGCCTCAGCGTTGTGATTCGCCCGTGAAACTGGGCCCTCACTGATTCCAGCCATAACTCATCAACCTTGAGAGGCGACAAAATTTCGTATCCAGCTGGAAATTTGGGCTCTAGTTCACAACTTATTGATAAATCGGGGAATATTTCAATATCTGTACTATCGATACATTGAAGTTATAATTGATGACGGTATATTAGTAACGTCTAATAAATAATGCTGGAAAATATAATGGAACACACTGCGGAAAACCTTAGGGATCAATGTATTATCCCTAACCCAATGCTTAAGCTGATAGCTTATAGCACGGGCGGGGTGTATCTCACCCTGATACTAGCCTGGGCCGTAGGCCTGCTGCTACCAACCCAGGTCGTCGTCACCTTTATAATTTACACGCTGTTTGCGGGGTTACTGACCGTTCGGCATATCTCTATCCTCAGGAAACCCGCCAAGGTCCTGTTGCTGGGAGTCGCCTATGCCGTACTGGTGACATTCCTACAGAGTGAGATATTCTAGATAGGCTAAAGAACCCCTTTAGACACATGCTATGATTGCGTGATTAACACTCAATCCAGGAAGATAGTCTTGTCTTTAGGGCCGTGTCAGACAATCTAGAAAATATTGTAGAACCCGACGAACATGCTCGGTACACACCTCATGCCACAAAAAAGTGGCATGTCCCCATTGTCGTCAAGCTCGGCATACTGCTGTCTATTGTCTTCACCCTGGCAATAGGCATCCTGGGCATCATCAGTCTGAACAACCAGTCCGAATTGATGCAGGACCAGATGAATCAATTCGGTCGCAGTATTACTCGGCTCTTTGCTGAAAGCGCCAGGGAGCCTTTATTAGCCAACGACCGAATCACCCTTGAAACCCTGACCAGAAAAATCGGTAACACCCCAAGTACCCTGGGTGCCGTAATTTATTCTGAACAGGGTGAAACCCTGAGCACACATGGCATCGTTCCCAAGCTGGGTATTATCGATCTCTATCCTCGATCGAA
Source organism: Thiotrichales bacterium (assembly GCA_024762895.1). Taxonomy (GTDB): domain Bacteria; phylum Pseudomonadota; class Gammaproteobacteria; order J044; family J044; genus JANTGN01. Next base: position 1,098 of record JANTGN010000198.1, on the reverse strand, counting down.
CATACTATCAGAGTTTGAATACAGCATAGTCTGGAAGCATGTGTACTCGAACGGTGCCTCAGAGGATATGATTTCTTACCTCACACCTATACGTTACAAGGACCTTGTCACAGGCCACGTCCTGGTGACCTTCAGCCGTCGTCATATAGAAGAACAGTTCTTTTCCTCCATCCAGAACCTGACCATAGTGATCATCATTATGCTGATCCTTGCTATTACCCTGGCCATTATCATGAGTCGTCGTATTACCCAGCCGATTAACCAGCTGGTCAATGCCAGTATAGCGATAGCTAATGGTAACTATAGCTATCGCTTACATGACCAACGACACGATGAAGTGGGTCAACTCATGCAGTCCTTTAACGATATGGCACGTGGTTTATTAAAAAAATCCCAGGTTGAAAGTGCTCTGTCTCGATATGTTTCCAGAAATGTCGCTAAACAGATCCTGAATAACCTCGAGCAAATAGAACTGGGAGGCACTCATGTTAAGGCCACCGTGTTGTTCGCTGACATTGTAGGATTCACCTCTTTATCCGAGTCGCTGACACCCCACGAGGTCTCCGATCTACTGAATGAATATTTCACCATGGTTGCCAATGCCAGTAATGTCTATTCGGGCACGGTTGATAAATTTATCGGCGACTGCGCCATGATCGTTTTCGGAGTGCCAGAAAAAGATGCACAACAACATTTTCATGCCGTGGCCTGTGCCGTTTTAATACAGAGGGCGACGCGTCTACTGAATAAAAAACGGGCAAAACTCGGTAAACCTGAAATTCATTTTAGAATTGGTATTAATACCGGCAACATGCTGGCCGGAAACATGGGATCACATGACCGCATGCAATACACCGTGGTAGGAGATGCCGTCAATCTTGCCTCCAGGCTGTCGACCATTGCCGAGGCCGATGAAATCCTGATCCAGGAAGACCTGTATAATCAACTGGATGTACATACTCGAGTCCTAGCGCATAAGCATGGAGAAATCACCATCAGGGGTCGCTCAGAACCCGTATCAACCTATGTCATTGAAGACCTGGCAGTTGACTATCACGCTATGCTGGACCAACAGGCTCGTGAAATACTCATGGAACA
>JANTGN010000197.1 GCA_024762895.1 Thiotrichales bacterium | reverse complement strand
GTACCGGCGCTGAAACGCCTGACCATGGCCAGACAAAAAAACCTGATCCGTTACTGGCTTAAGGAAAAGGGACTCCATATGCCGGGCCAGAGGCACCTCAATGAGATCCTTAAAACGCTAGAGGCCAGGCAGGACTGCGAGGCCCTGGTGAGCTGGAAAGGTGCTGAATTTCATCGATACCGTGATGAACTCTATGCCTTTCCCCCATTGCCAGCGCATGATCCAGGTGTTGAATTAGACTGGTTGCCGGGTCAGTCTCTCGAAAATCCGGCAACGGGTGAAAGCCTGGCTTGGCAGGACCTGATGGACATGGGAATTCGACTTGAAAACCCGAACCAGGTCCTTACACTAAGATTCCGCCAGGGCGGAGAACGGATTAGGATTGCCCCCAATCGAGCCCACCGAAAACTCAAGCACCTGATGCAGGAAGCAGGCATCCCACCCTGGGAGAGAGACCGCATACCACTCATTTACGAGGGTGATCGATTACTCGCGGTATATCGTTATTGGATCAATGCCGACTAAGAGAAATATTATGTTGAAAAAGATAGAAACAGTGTTTGAAAGTATACTCTGGAGTAGTCGGCTCATCGTGATATTCGCCGTCATAGCATCGTTGTTGACCTCAATAGTGATGTTCTACATCGCGAGTGTGGACGCGGTTATCGTGTTTAAACATGTCCTGCATTATGGGGCCGAGGGGTTGAGTGCCGTTGAAAGAGCGGATCTCAGGAATGAACTGATTACCCATGTTGTTGAAATCATAGACGGCTTCCTGCTAGCCACGGTGCTGCTGATCTTTGCCCTCGGCCTGTATGAGCTCTTTATTAGTAAAATTGACCAGGCCAAGGAATCAGAGGCTCAGTCTAACGTGCTGGTCATCAACAATCTGGATGATCTCAAGAATCGTCTGGCCAAGGTCATCCTCATGATCCTGATCGTCAAGTTTTTCGAGCATGCCCTGCAAATGAAATTTGAAACCGCGGTCAATCTCCTGGCCTTTGCCGGAGGGATCGCCCTGATCGGATTGGCCCTGTACCTCTCGCATGCGGGTGAAAAGCAGAAGCACTGACAAGTCCTTGATTTTTATTACGGTTCGATGACGGTGGCTATGATTGCCGATTGAAGTCGTCCGGGTAAATCTGCTATCCTATAACGCCATTAAGAGGGGGTTCAACAAATGAACGCACCCTCATCCTGGAATCTCACCTGGAACCGTGTATGACACGCTACATCTTTATCACCGGGGGCGTTGTATCTTCCCTCGGCAAGGGCATTGCTTCGGCTTCACTGGGGGCCATCCTCGAGGCACGCGGCCTTAAGGTCACCATGCTTAAGCTGGACCCCTATATCAATGTCGATCCCGGCACCATGAGTCCATTTCAGCACGGCGAGGTCTTTGTGACCGATGATGGTGCCGAGACCGACCTGGACCTGGGCCATTACGAACGGTTTGTACAGATCCGTACGGGTAAGAAGAACAACTTCACCAGTGGCCAGGTCTATGAAGAAGTCATACGTAAGGAAAGGCGTGGCGATTACCTGGGCGGAACGGTACAGGTGATTCCGCATATCACCGATCAGATCAAGAAGAAAATTCGTGAAGGCTCCGAAGGCAGTGATATCGCTATGGTCGAGATCGGTGGTACCGTGGGTGACATTGAGTCCTTGCCCTTCATGGAGGCCATTCGACAGATGGGTGTGGAAGAGGGGCGAGACAAGGCTATCTTCATGCACCTGACCCTGGTGCCCTATATTGCCGCTGCCGGTGAGATTAAGACCAAGCCCACCCAGCACTCCGTGAAGGAACTACGGTCTATCGGTATCCAGCCCGATGTCCTGCTGTGCCGCGGCGAACAACCGTTGCCCGAGGCGGAGCGACGTAAGATCGCCCTGTTTACCAATGTCGAGGAAAAGGCCGTTATCTCGGCCGTCGATGTGGACAATATCTATAAGATCCCGCTCTGGCTACACTCCCAGAAACTCGATGATATCGTATTAAACAAGTTAGGTTTATCAGATCAACCCGAGGCCGATCTGAGTGACTGGAAGGAAGTGGTGAATTCCATGGAGTTCCCGGAGGCCGAGGTCACCGTGGCCATGGTCGGCAAGTATGTGGATCTCACCGAGTCCTATAAGTCATTAAACGAGGCCCTGACGCATGCCGGCATCCATACCCATACCAAGGTCCGGATCCGATATGTGGATTCCGAAAAGATAGAATCCGAGGGTACGGACTGTATCACAGATGTCGACGCGATCCTGGTGCCCGGTGGTTTTGGTCAGCGCGGGGTCGAAGGCAAGATTGCGGCCGTGCGGTATGCGCGTGAGAACAAGGTGCCCTATCTTGGGATCTGCCTGGGTATGCAGGTTGCCGTCATCGAGTTTGCACGAGATATGGCCGGGCTGGATGGTGCCAATAGTACCGAGTTTGATCCAGATACCGAGCATCCGGTGATCGGACTGATCACGGAATGGATGGATCGATCTGGTCAGGTAGAGACGCGTGACGAAGAATCCGATCTGGGTGGCACTATGCGCCTGGGAGGTCAGGAGTGTCGGCTGGAGCCGGGTTCACTGGCACGCAACACCTATGGTTCCGATGTCATCAAGGAACGCCACCGTCATCGTTATGAATTTAACAATCAGTATCGTGATGCCCTGACCCAGGCGGGCCTGGTCATCTCCGGTACCTCGATGGACGGCTCTCTGGTCGAAATGATCGAACTACATGATCATCCCTGGTTCCTGGCCTGTCAGTTCCATCCCGAGTTCACATCGACCCCCAGGGATGGCCATCCGCTATTCTCAGGTTTTATACGTGCGGCGCGCGCGCTGCATGAAAAACAAATTGCCAAGACGGAAACACTATGAAGTTATGCCATTTTGAGGCCGGTCTGGATCAATCCCTGTTTTTGATTGCGGGTCCCTGTGTTATTGAAAGCGAGGCCCTGGCCCTGCAGACCTCGGGCAAGCTCAGGGAAATGACCGATCGACTGGGTATTCCCTTTATCTACAAGTCATCGTTTGACAAGGCCAATCGTTCATCCAGCCAGAGCTATCGTGGTCCCGGTATGGAAGCGGGGTTGCGGATCCTGGAAAAGGTGAAAACAGAGATCGGCGTCCCCGTCCTGACGGATGTGCATGAAGACACGCCGCTTGATGAGGTGGCGGATGTGGTCGATGTCCTGCAGACTCCAGCCTTTTTATGCCGTCAGACTAATTTCATCCACAATGTGGCCCGCACCGGAAAGCCCGTGAATATCAAGAAGGGGCAATTCCTGGCGCCCTGGGATATGGGCAATGTGGTCGATAAGGCCAGGGAAACCGGCAATGAGCAGATCATGGTCTGCGATCGCGGTTATACCTTTGGTTATAATAATCTGATTTCCGATATGCGTGCCCTGTCGGTAATGCGCGAGACCGGTTGTCCGGTGGTGTTTGATGCGACCCATTCCGTGCAGTTGCCCGGTGGGCAGGGCAGCAGTTCTGGTGGCCAGAGAGAGTTCGTACCTGTATTGGCCCGTGCCGCAGTGGCCGCCGGGATCTCCGGCATCTTTATGGAGACGCATCCCGATCCGGCGCAGGCCCTGAGTGACGGTCCGAATGCCTGGCCTCTGGACAAGATGTCGGCCCTGTTAGAAACCCTGATGACGATAGATCGTACCGTTAAGGAACAGGGGTTCATTGAGAACACCCTTTAAATTTATTAAGTATCAGCTTTAATTATTAACAATAACCCTTTGAATCTGGAGTAATAATGACCGAGATTGTCGATATCAAGTCACGTGAGATTGTGGATTCGCGTGGTAACCCGACCGTAGAGGCCGATGTGATCCTGTCGGATGGCAGCATGGGGCGTGCCGCCGTTCCTTCTGGCGCGTCTACCGGTGCACGCGAGGCCATTGAATTACGCGATGGCGATGTCTCACGTTATGGCGGTAAGGGTGTCTCCAAGGCCGTAGAAAACATTCAGTCTGAGATCCGAGAGGCCCTGCTGGGCATGAAGATCAATGACCAGGCCGCCATCGATCAGAAAATGATCGACCTGGATGGCACGGACAATAAGAGCCGTCTTGGAGCGAATGCCCTGCTGGCGGTCTCCCTGGCCGCAGCTAAGGCGGCAGCCCTGAGTGCCGGTGAACCCCTGTATAAGCACCTTAGTCAGGGGGATGAATTCGTCATGCCCGTGCCCATGATGAATATCATCAATGGTGGTGAGCATGCCAATAATAGTATCGACCTGCAGGAATTCATGATCGTGCCCGTCGGTGCGCCCAGCCTGAAAGAGGCCGTTCGTTACGGTGCCGAGGTCTTTCATGCCCTGATGAAGATCCTCGACGGTCGCGGCATGAATACCGCGGTCGGCGACGAAGGTGGCTTTGCCCCCAACCTGTCCTCCAACGAGGAGGCCATCGAGGTCATCCTCGAGGCGATCGACAAGGCCGGATACACGGCTGGCAAGGACATCTACATCGGCCTCGATGCCGCGAGCTCTGAGTTCTACAAGGACGGTAAATACGTCCTTGAGTCCGAGGGCAAGAGTTTCACCTCGCAGGAGTTCAGCGACTACCTGGCCACCTGGGTGGAAAAATACCCCATCATCACCATCGAAGACGGCATGGCCGAGGACGACTGGGATGGCTGGAAGTACCACACCGAGACACTGGGCGGCAAGGTGCAGCTGGTTGGTGACGACCTCTTCGTGACCAACACGTCGATCCTGGCCGAGGGTATCGAGAAGAGCATCGCCAACTCCATCCTGATCAAGCTGAACCAGATCGGCACCCTGACCGAGACCCTGAACGCGATACGAATGGCGCATGACGCTAATTACACGGCGGTCATCTCCCACCGTTCCGGCGAGACCGAAGACGTCACCATTGCCGATCTCTCGGTGGCGACTAATGCCGGC
>JANTGN010000196.1 GCA_024762895.1 Thiotrichales bacterium | reverse complement strand
ACCAGAACCAGAACCAGAACCAGAACCAGAACCAGAACCAGAACCAGAACCAGAACCAGAACCAGAACCAGAACCAGAACCAGAACCAGAACCAGAAAAGTTTAACCCCTGGAAAAAACGCACGCCAAAGGGAGAAGAATAGCCATGCATATCTGGGTCGATGCCGATGCCTGCCCCAAGGTGATCAAGGAGATCCTGTTTCGGGCCGCGGAACGTACACAGACGCCGACGACCCTGGTGGCCAACCATGCCCTGCAGACACCGCCTTCCAAATTTATTAACTCATTACAGGTGGAGCACGGCTTTGATGTTGCGGACAATTTCATTGCCCAGCGTATGAACAAAGGCGATCTGGTCATCACCGCCGACATCCCACTGGCTGCCGATGTGATCAAGAACGGCGGCCTGGCCATCAACCCGCGTGGCCAGCTCTATGACGAGGACAACATTCGCCAGCGCCTGGGGATGCGTAATTTCATGGAGGAGCTGCGTAGCAGCGGGGTACAGACCGGCGGCCCCTCGGCGATCAGCCAGGCCGACCGCCAGGCCTTTGCCAATCAGCTGGATCGATTGCTGGCCAAAAGATGATCGTCCTTACCTGACTCTGATTCAACCACGATGGGGGGCTGAGTGATGGCCCTCAGGCGTTCCAGGTCCTGTACTCTGTCCTCGATATCCCTGACCGACTGTTTGTAGATACCGCGCAGGTGCTTTTTCATATGCCGCGTGACCTGGTTGTTGGGTATGCCCTTGAGTACGCCAAACAGGGCCAGGGCATAGGTCGCCTCGACCTCGGAGAGATAGGCATCACGGGTGGCATGGGGGTTGTAGCAACTGCCGCAACCACCGCGGAAGGTGAAGGCGCTGTTGGCAAACATCAGCCCAAAACCCAGATACACGGCCAGCACCTCGGTGGCATGCGGCCAGTATTCGGCACCGCCGGGCGGGGGCTCCTTCGCCATCTGCCCCAGGTAATGGGCCAGGATATGGGCAAAGCTCGCGATCATGCCCTCGGGATTGCTGACCTGTTGCGGGTTATAGGGGATCAGCAGGCGATGGGCATCATCCACCGACTCATCCGCAATGCCTTCGGGGCCACGCAAGGCGCCCCGGATCTGGATCCTGGGACCCTCGATCAGGGGACAGCTGTTCTGATCCGCAATCAGGGTCGGCCAGTGCGAGACCGCGGCATAGTCCTTGACCCGATCGAAGATCAGGCCCGCCATGCCGTGATGGCTGTCGGCCCGGCCGGGGAAGAACTCATTGTTCGGCAGGACCAGCTGGGTGTCTTTGTAGAAAAGCTCGGCATCGAAATTTGTCAGCGCCCAGGCATAGGCATCGAACAACCACTGGGACGCAGTCTCGTCCAGGGGCGGTTTGTGATTAAACAATCCAAACATCAAATACCGGCCTCTTAGATTTCAGAGTTAGTCCGCTTTTTTACCCGGGCCCTTTGGCCTGCGTTTACCCTTATCCGCCATTTTCGCCTTACGCTTTTTGGGTTTGGGCTTGGGTTTTTTATCCAGCTTAGGCTTGCGCCGCTTTTCCTCTGCGGGTTTTTCACCACTCCATTCATCCAGGCGGCAGATATTCAGGCGCTTGCCACTGACCCAGGCCTTTTTCAGGTCCTGGAAGGTCTCTTTAGGCATGCCATCGGGCAGGTCGACGATACTGTAATCATCGTAGATCTCGATATGGCCGATGTACTCGCTCTCGATATCGGCCTCATTGGCGATGGCGCCGACGATATTGCCCGGCTTGACCCCATCGTCATAACCCACCTCGAGCCGATAGCGGATCATGTCCACCTCGGGGTGTGCCTTGAGGGGCTTGGCCAGTGGTGAGGGGGGCTCCTTGGTGCGCTCGGGTCGATCTGCGCGTTCCCGGCGTGGGCGTTCGGCCCTCTCACCCCGTTCTTCACGACGTTCACGTGGCGGGCGTTGCTCACGTTCCGCCAGCAGCAGGGGTTCTGTCCCCTGGGCCATGCGGGCCAGAGCGGCCGCCATCATCAGGGGATCGACCTCCTGATCATGCTGGTACTCGGTGACCACCTGGGTGAACAGCTCGAGATCCTCACTGGCCAGGGTATCGGTAATGCGTTGCTTGAAACGGGCCACGCGCTGGACGTTGATGTCCGAGGTCGAGGGCATCTGCATGGGTTCGATCTTCTGTCGCGTGGTGCGCTCAATGGCATTGAGCAGGCGGCGCTCACGGTTAGAGACGAAGAGGATGGCCTCACCCTTACGGCCGGCTCGGCCGGTACGACCAATACGATGGACGTAAGACTCAGGGTCGGTGGGAATATCGTAATTGATGACATGACTGATGCGTTCGACATCCAGCCCGCGCGCCACCACATCGGTGGCCACCAGGATATCCAGCTTGCCCTTCTTGAGCCGGTCGACGATCTTTTCGCGCACCTTCTGCTGGATATCGCCGTTCAGGGACTCGGCCGCATAACCACGAGCCGAGAGCCTTTCTGCCAGTTCCACGGTCTCATTCTTGGTGCGCACGAAGATCAGGATGGCATCGAATTCCTCGATCTCCAGCACCCGGGTCAGGGCATCCAGCTTGTGCAGGCCACTGACCTGCCAGTAACGCTGGCGGATGGTAGTGGCCGTGGTGGTCCTGGATTCGATCTTCACCACCACCGGATCGTTCAGATAGGTGTCGGCCACCTTGCGTATCACCGGAGGCATGGTGGCCGAGAACAACGCGATCTGGCGCTGCTCGGGCGTATGCTCCAGGATCCATTCCACGTCCTCGATAAAGCCCATACGCAGCATCTCGTCGGCCTCGTCCAGCACCAGGGCGGACAGCTCATCGAGCTGCAGGGTCTTGCGCCTTATATGGTCCATGACTCTGCCAGGGGTACCAACCACGACATGCACCCCACGGCGTAACTGCCTTAACTGGATCTCATAACTCTGACCGCCGTAGATGGGCAGGACATGAAAGCCCTTCAGATGCCGCGCATAACTCTGGAAGGCCTCGGCCACCTGGATGGCCAGCTCGCGAGTCGGGGCCAGCACCAGTAACTGGGGTTTGGACTTTTTCAGATCGATGCGCGAGAGCAGGGGCAGGGCAAAGGCCGCCGTCTTGCCGGTCCCTGTCTGCGCCTGACCCAGCAGGTCGTTGCCTTCCAGCAGGGGCGGTATGCTCTGGGCCTGGATCGGTGAGGGGGTCTCATAGCCCACATCATCAAGGGCCTTGAGTAATTCAGGAGATAATCCCAGGTCGCGGAACAGAACAGGGGTATCGGATTGGGACATGGGATGAAGCCTTTGCTGGAAAACGGGGAGGACGAAATAAAATAATATGACCGAGTATTATAAAACACTTATGCTGCTAATGGCCTGATTGCCCGATTTTTATTTTGCTCGCTCGCCTTTAAATAGCCAATGAGCCACGAATTGTTCCACAGCGGCTAAAAAATACAGTATCGTTTTCGCCTACAAACCACTGCGCCTACTCGGGAGATCATCATGAGCAGCCACGAAATCGATTACACCATCATCGGTCATGATATGCAGATCGTCGAGGTCCACCTCGACCCGGGCGAGACCGTCATCGCCGAGGCCGGCGCCATGAACTACATGGAACAGGACATCGCCTTTGAGACCCGCATGGGGGATGGTGCTCCCGACCAGGGCCTGATGGGCAAACTCTTTGCTGCCGGTAAACGCATGATCACCGGCGAATCGCTGTTCATGACTCATTTCACGAATCGCGGCGAGGTAAGAAGATCCGTCGCCTTCTCGGCCCCCTATCCGGGCAAGATCTATCCCGTGAACCTGTCCGAGATCGGCGGGACGGTCATCTGCCAGAGGGATGCCTTTCTCTGTGCCGCCCTGGGCACCCGCGTCAATGTGGCCTTCAGCAAGCGCCTGGGCAGCGGCTTTTTTGGGGGCGAGGGTTTTATCATGCAGGAACTCAATGGCGATGGCCTGGCCTTTATCCACGCCTCGGGCGCCATGATCGAAAAAGAACTCAAGGATGAGACCCTGAGGGTCGATACCGGCTGCCTGGTCGCCATGACGCCCAACATCGATTACGACATAGGCCGCGCCGGTGGCCTCAAGTCGATGTTTTTCGGAGGGGAGGGCCTGTTCCTCGCCACCCTTAAGGGTCCCGGCAAGGTCTGGGTACAGAGCCTGCCCTTTTCACGCCTGGCCGACCGCATACTGGCACATGCACCCATGGCCGGCGGTGATGAAAAAGGGGAGGATTAAGCCCGGCCCCCTGACAGCTTTTTTGCTGGCTTAGCATTATTTGCCAGTTCAGTTATGTAACTTTTGTTACGTAGTTAACAAAAATCGTAATCCATGACCCCAAATCTTTGACCCAGGTCCGGGCCTTACCTACAGTTGTAGGCGTTAAAGGCAAACTTACTCGAAAGGGTAAGGACGCAAAGTTTCCGGTCTAAGGGTTTTCCTATGACAGCGGGGCCGCCAGATCTCTCCAGTGATGTCTCACGCGGTTCCTCTCTCATTCCGTATTCCCCTTCGTTCAGAAACCATTAATAACAAGCAATAAGCGGCTATTTAGTCATGACGACTCAATGAGGACGAAGCAATGATAAGGAACAAACTGTGTCAAAGGATCAGCCATGGACTACTCTCAGCAGGTCTGCTCCTGTGCCTGAACGGCAATGTGATGGCCTCATCGCTCTATGAGGGAGTGATCGCCTACAACAGCGGGAAATATGAAAAGGCCTATCAGTTATGGGTGAACCTCGCCCAGGAAGGTGATCACCGCGCCCAGTACAACCTCGGCACCCTGTACAGCAATGGTAAAGGGGTACCACAGAATGAGGCCGAGGCCATCAAGTGGTTTCAAATGGCCGCTGAGCAGGGGAACAAGTTCGCAAGGATGAGCCTGAGAGAAATCGCCAGTAAAAAGGCCCAGGCCACCGG
>JANTGN010000195.1 GCA_024762895.1 Thiotrichales bacterium | reverse complement strand
GTCAGCTGGGGCGATGCCCTATCCTATGGTGCCGTCGGCTCCTTCTCCTATCAATTTGGCCCAAGACGCCAACTGGGATTTGGGCTGGGGGTATTCGACAGAATGGGCAAGAGCCGGATCTTCCCTTTTGTCAGTGTGGAATGGCACTTTAATGATCGCCTCAAACTAACCAACCCCCTGCGCGCGGGCCCCACAGGCCCGGCCGGGCTTGAGCTCGCTTACCAGATCGATAAAAACTGGGAGTTTGGCGCTGGCGGAGCCTATCGTAGTTTTCGCTTCAGGTTAGACGCTCAGGTCATTGCGCCCAATGGCATCGGCGAACAACGGGGTACGCTGGCCTTTGCACGCCTTCAGCGTCAAGTCGGTAAGAAGTTTGATATCAGTATCTATGCTGGTGCGATCCTGGGTGGAGATTTACGCCTGGATAACAGCAACAACGACCATCTTATTACTGCGGAACACGCCAATGCGCCTCTACTCGCGATCAGTTTTAATGGCCGTCTTTAGATAAAGATTTATTCCTTATCAGATAAAATCCATGATAATAAGGGATGACCTTTGCCCAATGAGCACATCATGGAAAACAACCGATATATTTATTCACAGCTTTCGGCCGATACGGTCAAGGAACTGATTGAATGTCACTATGGCCTGGCTGATCTGACAAGTTGTCGGTTTTACGTCTTGGGTCTTCATGACAACTATCTGATTGAGACAGGCGATGAAAAATACATATTGCGTATCTACAGGAAAGACTGGCGCTCCCATGAAGAGGCCTTATTCGAACTTGAGTTATTAGCTTTCCTGGGAGACAGATCTGGGGGCGTCGCCTTTCCGGTGCCTACAACAAAGAGTCAACTGTCATTCACTATCGACAGTCCGGAGGGCCAACGGGAAGCCGCGCTCTTTCCATATGCCAGAGGTCATGCCCCGGGTAACAAGATAACGATTCAAGAAAGCCTTTTACTGGGCAAGGCCGTCGCCAATATACACAATCTGAGCGATGATTTTATTCCCACCCACGAGCGCCGCACTCTGGATATCAGTTATCTGCTGGATGATTCGGTAACTGCCATCGGGTCATTCCTTGATTCCAGCTCGCGTGTCTATCTGAAGATCCTTCAGAAAAAGCTTCATCATGCCCTTGCTTCTTTATCCATCGATAAGATGCTTGTTGGCATCTGTATCGGCGATGTGAATGCCAGCAATGTCCATATCGATTCCAATAAACAACTCACCCTGTTTGATTTTGACCAATGCGGCTATGGTTTTCGAGCATTTGATATCGGGAAATACACCGCATCACTCCCGCTAAATAAACAGAGGCAGGTATTGAGAATGGCCTTCATCGATGGCTATAAGCGGGTCCGCACATTAACGCCACAAGAGTATGCCTCTATCCCCTACTTCGAAATCATAGCTTTCATATGGGTCATGGCAATCCATGTCTACAACGTCGATCGTATTGGCTATAAACTCCTGGAAGGCCCATTCTGGAATCGAAAAATGGCCATGCTCAGGGAATTAGATAAACGGGCCCGATGGAAATGAGTCATAAAAAAGCTCGCTAATAAACTCATTGATGCCCTTCTCGCGTATAATCACGCAACTTTTCATTTAAGATCAGGTACAGATATGAACACAAAGGATGCGATTAAGGCCCGTCGCGCCATTAAGGAATTCAACAGTCAGCACGTCATGACAGAGGCAGAAGAAAAGGAACTACTATCCCTGGCCATGCTGTCACCCACGGCCTTTAATCTGCAGCACTGGCGCTTCGTCGTAGTGAAGGACCCGGAACTCAGGGCAAAGATACGCGCCGTGTCCTGGGATCAGACCCAGGTAACCGATAGTTCCCTGCTGGTCATCATCTGCGCCGATACCAGGGCCTGGGAGAAGGATCCTGCTCAATACTGGGTCAATGCTCCCGAAGAGGTCCGGCAGGGCGTGGTGCCCGCCATCGACGCCTTTTATCGAGGTCATGAGCAGGCGCAAAGAGACGAGGCCCTGCGCTCCTGTGGTATTGCCGCGCAGACCCTGATGCTGGCGGCCACCGACATGGGTTATGACTCCTGCCCCATGGATGGCTTTGACTTCGACAAGGTCGCCGAACTGATCAAGCTTCCCTCAGATCACCTGATAGCGCTGTTCGTGGCCATCGGTAAAGGGACACAGGAAGCCTTTCCAAGAAGTGGGCAGCTCAAGCTGGAGAATGTGGTTATAAATAACCACTTTTAGTATGGCCAATCCCGAGTTAAAGGTAGGAGAAAAACCCGATCTGAAATACCAGAGGCTCCATGACATATAAGGCCTACCTTTACCTTTCCCGTCCACCTGAGGCACTATAGGCTTCCACTGAGGAACAAAGATAGAAATCAAGGTCGCCATGGAATTCACCATCCAGCTAGACAGGGACGACTGGAAAAAATTCCAGGCTTATTTACAGAAAGAGTTTCAGAAAGGTGCCTCCGCCCTGCCCGGCAGTTTCTGGCTCAATGCGCTACTAATTGGCGTAATGGTCTTTATCTTCCTGTTCCTTTTCCCGCAAGGGGAAGCGTTTCACTGGCATACCGCCGGCGTAGTCGCCGCCTTTTTTATCCTGACCTTCATCCTGTTCCTGCTCAACCTGACCAGGATGACCAAGGCCTTTGAACCCTCCGACCGGGGTATCTTCGTGGGTGAGCATCATTTTAAGTTTGATGAAGATGGCATCCACTCCCGTGGAGAGGGTTATGAGGGTAGGCATGCCTGGTCTGCCGTCATGAACATCGAGCGCAGTGATGGGATGATCCTGGTTTTTATGGACTCTGCTTATGCCTTTTTATTTCCAGAACACAAGCTGAAAGACCCAGATACGTTGTACCAATATATCAACGCTCAGCATCAGAGCGCGAGGCGATGACACGCTAGCTAGCCCTGGACTCCCCAGGGTGATGCCAGTGTTCGCCGCTTTATCAATGAACTGGTGCTGGAAGAAGAATCTGATGAAACCCATATCGAGGGTGAATTTTCCAGCCATTTTGAACTCTACCATCGAGCCATGACGGAGATAGGGGCCAACATCACCCCCTCTTCCCGGTTTATTCAGGCCCTGCAGAACCAGGGCATCGAACAGGCGCTGGAGCAGGAAGACATTCCTTTACCATCGAAGGTTATACCCGGAAGACCTTTAGGTTCATCCAGGGCAACAAGCCGCACCAGGTGGCCGCGGCTCTGGCATTGGGCAGGGAGCATATCATCCCCTGTATGTTTCGCTCTTTACTCCAGAAAACAGGCGTCTCCGAATCGCAGGCGCCAATTTTCCATTTTTATCTCAATCGTCATATCCATCTGGATGAAGACTTCCATGCCCCCCTGTCGTTACGCCTGCTCAATGGGCTATGCGGCGACGACGAAGCCAAAGTGGAGGAAGCCATCGAGGCTGCAAATGTTGCCGTGAATGCACGTCTGGCGTTTTGGGATGGTGTACTGGAGTCCATTAATAAAAACTCTTTTCAGAATAAAATGCAGACCTCCTGATACACTTGATTAAATCTGGAAAAAGGCCAGGTAGTGCCCTAAGGTAAGATCTCATCGGCTCATTCGAGGCCATGGGTGATGGCTTCATCTAAGATAAGATATAAAACCCGGTCATTTTAAAGGAGTAAGGAACGGTGTCAGAAGAAAAACAATCAGGAAGCTGGTGGAAGACCCTGCCAGGCATCATAACCGGAACCGCCACCCTGTTAACGGCCATCGGCGGCCTGATAATGACCCTGCATCAGACCGGCATTATCGGAAATGGCAGTCAACAACCCGGCCAGAATGAATCCGTCACCAATGAAACATCTGCCAATGTAAACCCCATAACATCAGAAGGAGAAACTTGGGGTATCAAGCTGCCGGCCTATGTCATTCTGGATAGTGCCTGGAAGGATAAAAAAGAGGCTCAAAAACGGCTAGTAACCCTGAGTCACCGCGGCTACTCGAATAGCGGATACTTCTGGATACCAGATTTTGAATTTCTGAGCGGGGCAGAATTGTTCCAGGTCTATATTGGCCCCTTTAAACAACGCAACGATGCCATCAACGCCCTGTGCGCCTACGAGGCCAGATTCGACACCACGACCTATGGCATTAAACTCAGTAATGAACCGGGTCGTGAAGAGATTCATTGCTAAAAGCGCTATTTGGGTGGATAAATACTTTGGCCATGTTTGGGGTACACTGAACTACCCACAAAACAATGCTAGGATTCAATGGAAATGGAATCCAAAGACCCGTCTGATTTACTAGATCTTCCGGCCACCAGCGAACGACTGCGTTGTCTTGCTCGTCCACTATCAATGGATGTCATCGCCTACCAACTGGCACAGAAAGAAGCCCGCCTGCTACCTGATGCCGACCATTGGCTGACCCTGATCAGCCGGTTTCTGCTTTTATTTGCCAGCCTGCTTATCCTGAGTGGCATCGCTGCATTCTTCGCCTTTAACTGGGCCAAACTGCCTCATATGGCGAAGTTTGGCCTGATCGAATCCGCCATCGTGATCACTGCCCTGCTGGCCTGGTACAGGGGACTCGATACCTTGCAGGGACAAAGTGCATTATTTACCTCGGCCTTTCTGGTCGGCGTTTTACTCGCCGTCTATGGCCAGGTCTACCAGACCGGGGCTGATCCTTACGGCCTGTTTCTGGGCTGGGCCCTGCTGATCCTGGGCTGGGCCATTATCGGGCGGCAGACAGGAATCTGGCTACTCGTGATCGTCCTGGTCAACCTCAGCCTGATCCTTTATTGGGTACAGGTGCTGTATCCGCCAGTGGGCATGGGGGATGAACTGGCAAGGATTCTGGGGCCCATGTTCTGGCTGACCCAGACGCTGAGCGACTTCAGGCTGGCGCAACTGGTCTTTGTGCTCAATGCCGGGATACTGGTTATCTGGGAGTTCCTGGCGGCACGCGGTATCACCTGGATGCGAGGCCGGTGG
>JANTGN010000194.1 GCA_024762895.1 Thiotrichales bacterium | reverse complement strand
CGCCCCGCTCACAAACACATTCACCACCTCTTCAGCATCGTAATAGGCGACATACATCGGGCCGACACGAGTCGCTGAACAATCCACGGTTGGGCCAGCTCCGGCATCATAATCATTCACACAGGTGTTCTGATTGTTATAGGCCCAAGAAACGGGGGCATTGCTTGGCGCAATCGTGACGCCTGCCAGATCGTCGCCCGCGGCATCGTAGACCTCGACAATCAACCAGGCCTTATCGGCCAGGTTAAATCCGCCGGTAGGAAATGCTGTATCGATAACAGCCTCGGCATCTGCTTCCGTAATCATGGGGATCTCGCCTACGTTGGTGTCCCCGGAAAAACTGAACAGGGCAGTATTGAAGGTCGCATAGCCAGCCTGATTCAGTACGCTGGGATACCGATAAAACCATGTCTAAAGTCCAATTCTTCTGGATGAACATGCTAATCTAGACACAAATTATAAAAGTCATACAGGTCTGCACCCGAATGAAACTGGATCTGAAAAACCGATGGATGTTCATACCGGCCGCCCTGGTCGGATTATTGATCCTATGGATACTGGTCACCCTCAGATCACAGCCCGAACGCATGGATCTACCCGAGGCCTCACGCGCCGTACGTATCATTGAAGTGCCAAGGCTCACCGTCATACCCACCCTCACGGGTACCGGGACCGTCAGGCCTGGCCAGACCTGGACCTCCGTCGCCCAGGTCAATGGGGAGATCATCGAAATTCATCCCCGTTTCAAGAAAGGCGAGGTACTGAGCAAGGGCGACGTGCTGCTGATGATCGACCCCAGCGACTATGAGCTGGCCATCGCCCAGGCCAAAAACAATATCGAGGCCACACAGACACAGATTGCCGATATTGATGTCAAGGAAAGCAATACGCGAAAATTGCTCGAGATAGAGGAAAAAACCCTGAGGCTGAACCAGAAGGAACTCGAACGTAAGAGAAAGATCCTGGACAAGGGAGTGATCTCAAAATCGGACTTCGAGAAAGAGGAACGAAATGTGCTGGCCCAGCAACAGGGTGTTGAGGCGCAGCGTAATGCACTGAACCTGTATCCTACTGAACGTCAGCGTCTCAAGGCGGAACTGTTACGCCTGGAATCCCAGCTGGAGGCGGCCAGTCTGGATCTTGAACGCACCATCATTACACTGCCCATGACCGGACGTATCGCAGCAGCCAATGTCGAAATCAATCAGTATGTCGGCCGTGGTGAAGTGCTCGCGGTGGTCGATGGCAACGAAACGGCCGAGGTCGAAATACAGGTGCCGATGCGGCGCATGTCCGGCCTGTTACGCAGCGACAGTCAACTTGATCTGTCGCAATCCAATATGACCAACATTGCCGACCGCCTGGGCCTGACCGCCCGAGTTTTTCTGCGTCATAGCGGACTTTCGGTGGAATGGCCGGCCTGGGTGACACGCTTCAGTGACACCCTGGATCCAAAGACACGTACCCTTGGCGTGACCGTGGAGGTCCAGGGGCCCTATGCCCTGGTGCAGCCAGGGGTGCGGCCCCCACTGATCAAGGGCCTGTTTGTCGATGTTGAACTCAAAGGCAGGCCCAGGCCTGATAGCCTGGTGGTTCCTATCGCGGCGCTTAACAATGGCTCAGTCTATGTCGTTGGTGAAGACAACCGTCTTGAAATACGTGAAGTAGTGACCGGACTCATTGGCTCGGAATATGCCGTTATCGAATCCGGTCTCATGGAGAACGAACGTATCGTGATCAGTGACCTGGTACCCGCTATCGAGGGCATGCTACTGGAACCAGTATCGGATACCACCAGTCTGGACAGACTCATCCGCCTGGCCACAGCCGCCGAATAAGGGCTCAGCATGATTCGTTATTTCGCGTCCCATCCCACAGCCAGCAATCTGCTGATGCTCATGCTGATCGTGCTGGGCCTGGCCTCACTTCCCCAGCTCAAGCGCGAGACCTTTCCTGATTTCACCTCGCAGGAGATACAGATCACCGTCCCTTACCCCGGTGCCAGCCCGGAAGATGTTGAAGAGGCCATTTGCCTGCTCATTGAGAATGCCCTCGATGGTATCAATGATGTTGAAGAGGTCCGTTGCCAGGCACTGGAAAATCGTGCCGTCGCCGTGGCCAAGATGACTGAAAGTGGAGACCTGCAACGCTTTCTGGATGACACCAAGACCGAGATTGAGGCCATAAACGAGTTTCCTGACCAGGCAGAAAACCCCATCATTCAGCAGCTCGCCCGAACCGATGCCGTTGCCTCGATCGCGGTGACCGGCCCTATGTCGGCCATCAACCTCAAGGCCTACGCCGAACAACTCAAGAAACGCCTGCTGCAAAGACCGCATATCTCACAGGTCAGCATACAGGGCTTCTCACAGCACCAGTTTCAGGTCCGCGTCTCGGCGCGGGCACTGCTTCAGTATGGGCTGAGTGTTTCTGACCTGGCCCAGATCATTGAGCAGCAAAGCCTCAACTTGCCCACGGGCACTATTGAATCTCGAGAACGTGAATACCTGATCCGTTTCATGGATCAAAGACGGAGTATTCGTGAACTGGAAAACCTGATCGTACTCGGCTCCGAGCTTAGTGGGGGTGAGGTCCGGCTGGGTGATATCGCTCAAATCATCGATCAGTTCGAACTGGAAGAAGATAAGACTCTCTTTAATGATCAACGTGCTGCACTGCTTCAGATCACCAAGACCAAGGCTCAGGATACGCTCACGGTGATGGAATCTATTCAGGAATTCCTTGCTCAGGAGCGTCAGACTGCCCCACCAGGGATTCAGTTCACAATCACCCAGGACCGCTCATCCATCGTCGAGGACCGCCTGAATATGCTACTGGTCAACGGCATACAGGGGCTAGTCCTGGTCTTTCTGGTGATGTGGTTGTTTTTCAGATTACGTTTTGCGTTCTGGGTCGCCATGGGCCTGCCCGTCTCATTCCTGGGGGGGCTATTCGTGATGACCCTGCTGGGTCAGTCGATCAATATGATCAGTATGGTGGCCCTGCTCATCGCGACCGGCCTGCTAATGGATGACGCCATCGTGATCGCGGAAAACATCGCAGCCAAACTAAAAAAAGGCTACTCGGCACTGGAGGCGGCTATCGTCGGCACCCAGGAAGTCATGCCTGGGGTCCTGTCTTCCTTTCTTACCAGTGCGGCCGTATTTCTGCCCATGGCCTTTCTCAGCGGTGATATGGGTAAGGTACTCAAGGTCATACCCATGGTATTGATTGCCGTGCTGGCCATAAGCCTGATAGAGGCCTTTCTGATTCTTCCCCATCATCTGGCACACTCCCTCAAGCATCATGAGAACCGGCCCCTTGGAACATTTCGAGCCAGGTTCGAGGAAAAAGTGGAATGGTTACGCCAGGAGATCCTGGGTAAGACGATTGATCGCGTCATCAAATGGCGTTACCTGTTCCTCGGCCTGGTCATTGCCGTTTTCCTGTCCTCCGTCGGTATGGTCGCGGGTGGATATCTGAAATTTCAGGCCTTTCCGGATATCGAAGGTGACAGTATCGAAGCACGGATACTGCTCCCCCAGGGGACACCGCTCTGGCGTACCGAAGAGGTGGTAGGCCAGCTGGAATCAGCCCTGAATCGGGTTAATGATCATTACCGTGATGCCAATGGATCACAGCTGGTAGCCGAGACAAGCATCCAGTACAACCAGAACCTGGATGCCAATGAAGTCGGGGCCCATGTTGCCACCATCAAGGCCGACCTGATCGGATCGAACCAGCGAAAGGTTCGTCTCGATGAGGTCCTCCAGCAGTGGCGCAATGAGACCGGTACCGTGGCTGATGTCATTACCATTAATTACAAGGAACCGACCATCGGCCCTGCCGGGCTGCCCATAGAGATCCGCCTGATCGGGGATGATCTCGATCAACTCAAGTCGGCTTCACTGGTATTACAGGACTGGTTACGTCAGTACCGAGGGGTATTTGATTTATCGGATGATCAGCGTCCGGGCAAACCTGAGTTACGCCTGAGGCTACTGGATGGAACCTATGCCCTGGGCCTGAACGCCTACATGATTGCCAGCCAGCTTCGAGCAGGCTTTTATGGCATCACAGCGGATGAGATCCAGATCGGCCCAGAATCCTACGAAGTCGATGTAGGACTACTGAATCAGGATAAAAACAACCTGGATGATCTGCGTGAATTCAGGATCCTGACCCCTGCTGGCGACCAGGTCCCCCTGGGTTCCATCGTATCCATCGAACCCATGCGAGGCTATGCCCGTATACATCGGATCAACGGCTTACGCACCCTCACTATCACCGGCGATGTCGATACGAAGTTGGGTAACGTCAACCAGATACTTGGCGACACCCAGGAACGTTTCATTAGTGATTTGCAGGAGCATTATCCCACTCTTCAGATCAACCTAAAGGGCCAGACCTCCGAGACCGCCAAGACCGGTAGCTCGATGGCCAGCGGGTTCCTTATTGGCCTGGTAGGTATCTTTATCCTGCTGAGCTTCCAGTTCCGTAGTTATGTCGAGCCCTTTGCGGTCATGAGTATTATCCCCCTGGCCATGATTGGCGTCATCTGGGGGCATCTGCTAATGGGTCTGGAGTTATCCATGCCTAGCATGATGGGAGCGATTTCACTGGCCGGCATCGTGGTGAATGACTCTATCCTGCTAGTCGTGTTCCTCAAGATGAGGGCCCATGAAGGACACCCCATACCCGAGGCCGCCAAACTGGCCAGCCGTGAGCGATTCCGTGCCGTACTGCTGACCTCTCTGACCACCATAGCGGGCCTTACCCCCCTACTGGCCGAAACCAGTCTTCAGGCCCAGATCATGATTCCCCTGGCAGCCAGCATCATCTTCGGCCTGCTGGCCTCCACGCTACTGGTTTTACTGGTGGTGCCCGCCCTGTTCAGCGTGCTCAATGACTTTGGCTGGGTAACATTGGAAAAAGAGCTGGCTCAGGATAACCCGGATGAAGAACGACCGGCTCAGCA
>JANTGN010000193.1 GCA_024762895.1 Thiotrichales bacterium | reverse complement strand
TCAGCGACTATCATCCCTGACCCTGGCCTGCCTCTGACGGCTGCGATCTACGACCGGCTCATTCAGCATGGCTTTCGTCGCAGCGGCAATCATGTCTATCGACCCCATTGCCCTCACTGTTCAGCCTGTGTGCCTTTAAGGGTTCCCGTTAAGACCTTCACTCCCAGACGTACCGACCGGCGCCTGCTGAATGCCAATCAGGACATACGGATCAGGCCCCTGCCCCCGACTTATGAGGAAGAGCATTTTCAACTCTATCGAAGATATCTTGCCCACCGGCATCCCGGAGGTGGTATGGAAGACCCGACACCGGAGGAGTATCTGGGCTTCCTGACCGCGAAGTGGAGTCGAACCCGCTTTGCTGAATTTCGTCGCAATGATGAACTGCTGGCCATTGCCGTATTTGATATCGTCGAGAATGGACTGTCAGCGGTGTACACCTTTTTCGAGCCCAGTCATGAGCAACTGGCACTGGGACGTCATGCGATACTCTGGGAGATAGCGGAGGCCGAAAAACTGGGCCTCGATTATCTCTACCTGGGATACTGGATCGAGGATTCACCCAAGATGTCGTACAAGATCCACTACCAGCCTGCCGAGGGGCTGGTCAGTGAACGGTGGGTCGCTATGCCGGCAGTCGACAAGACCTAGTGAGACAGACGACCCAGGATTTCCTGATGCAGGGCTGAATGATTTGCAGCCAGGACGGTGGTTGTTTCCAGGGTCAGGGGGCCGCCGTCGAGCTGGGTAAACAGACCGCCGGCTTCGTTGACGATCACCGACAGGGCGGCAATATCCAGGATATTGACGTCCGACTCCACTACCAGGTCGACCTTGCCTGAGGCCAGTAGGTGATAATGATAAAAATCGCCATACCCACGAGTGCGATTGACCTCCTGAATGATCTTGCCCAGCTCGCTCCAGGCAGGGGTGCTCGCCAGGGTGGCGATATTGCCAATGGACAGGGCTGACTTCCCAAGGCTATCAATAGCACTGACCTGGATGGGCTCATCATTAAGAAAAGCGCCTGATCCTTTTTCTGCATAGGCCATTTCACCGAACAGGGGGGCATTTGAGACGCCCATGATGAGCTCGTCCCCTTTCATCAGGGCAATCTGGGTGGAAAAGAAAGGGTAGTGACGCACAAAACTCTTGGTCCCATCGATGGGATCGATCAACCAGTTGTATTCCGCATGCTCATTCAGTTTGCCGGTCTCTTCACCAAAAAATCCATGGTCAGGGAAGGCCTCAAGAATAATATCCCGGATCACCTTTTCGGTCTCGACATCGGCTACCGTCACAGGACTCTGATCGGGCTTGATTTCGATATCATAATTGCCCTGGTAGTAACGACGAATCACGACCTCGGCGGCCCTGGCAGCCTTGATAGCGGTTTTCAGATAGGGAGTCATTTCCATAGTACTGGCCTGGTGTTCAGTGTTGTGCGGGCGCAAGATTATCACATGAGGGCTTCATTCGCTTGCCAATAAAGCGCCAGACGGGTAATTTTCCAACGCAGTCTGGTTTAGATGCATACAAAACAGGATACGGTGCTATGAAAGATCCGGTAGTGATACTCGGTATGGGCGAGATGGGCGGTGTCTTTGCCCGTGGTTTTCTGCGGGCGGGGCATCCGGTTTATCCCGTCACGCGCAATATGGATCTGGCCCAGGCCGCAAAAGACATCCCCGAGCCCGCACTGGTTCTGGTGGCCGTGGCCGAAAATGATCTGCACCCGGTACTGGAAAAAATTCCGGCCCCCTGGACTGGGCGACTGGTCCTGTTACAGAATGAATTATTGCCACGGGACTGGGAACAGTACGGCCTGGAACCTACCGTCATTTCCGTCTGGTTTGAGAAAAAGAAGGGCATGGACGCGAAGGTGATTATTCCATCACCCGTCTATGGCACATACTCGGGCCTGATTGCCACAGCACTGAATGCCATCGAGATTCCAACACGAGTCCTGGACAGTGCCGATGAGCTGCTGTTTGAACTAGTTGTAAAGAATCTCTATATCCTGACCAGCAACATCTGTGGCCTTAAGGTCGGTGGCACAGTCGGTGAACTCTGGAAGCACCACGAAACTTTTGCTCGCAGGGTCATCTCTGAGATCCTGGCCCTGCAGGAGTGGATGACGGGCCAGTCGATGGATGAAGAGGCCCTGATTCAGGCCATGCTCAAGGCCTTTGCTGGTGATACGGATCACAAGTGCATGGGACGTAGCGCACCAGCCAGGCTTGAAAGGGCACTGGGGCTGGCCAAAGAAGCAGGAATTGATACTCCTGAGCTAGAGGCTATTCAGTCAGCTGCCCATTAACGAATTCAACGAACCAGCCCCTGGACTCATGACTCAGGCGGCTGATACCGGCATTGGGTATCTTAAAACGATACATGCAACCTGGCTCGGCCCCCAGGGCATTGGCCAGGGCGGCACGTATGACACCGGCATGCGCCACCACCAGCACATGATGCCCGGAATGCCTGGAGGCGAGGTCATTCAGGCCATTGCTTACTCTTGAAAAAAAATCTTCCAGTGGCTCGGCGCCTTCCGGACGATGAAGCACAGGATCACGATAAAATGCCTCGTATTCATCTGGCCAGAGTTCAGTAATTTCATCGGGTGTTTTTCCCTCCCAGCGCCCAAAACCGACTTCCTTAAAACGATCTTCAATACTGAAGGGCAGATCATGTCGGCCTGCCAGCTCCTCGGCAAAGTCCCTGCAACGTACCAGGGGAGAGGTAATGATATGGGTCCAGGGACAATGATGATCAACCATCGTGCTCATCTGCCACCAGCCCTTATCACTTAAAGGGTCATCGACATTATGCCCGCGATACGCGCGCCCACCCTCGGGTTCGCCATGACGAATCAGATCGACCAGGGTAGTCATCGGTTCAGGTTCATATCAGATTAGAAATGGTCATCAGGGCAATGACGCCAATCCAGAGGGACAGTGAACGCAATAGCAGGTTTGAGGTCAGCCCCATAATAATACTGACCAGCCTGCCATCGATATCATCCTTTATATACTGATCCAGTAAGATCGCTTCACTCCCTGCCTCTGCCAGGGTTTCATAATTATCAGCCTCAACATTTTTAAACCCGGAAAAAAGATGTTTGCGCAGCGGGCCAAGGGCTTGTTCAAAACTGCCCGTCAGGGCATAGGCAATTGCTGCCAGTCTGGCCGGGGCCCAGTCCAGCAGGGCCAGCCAGGAAGCCGCCGCAACAACCATCCCTTCACCAGCAATATCATTACGACGTTTGAGCTCGGAACTCAGACGGTACAGGGCCGCGCCAACCGGGCCCAGCAATAAAAACCAGAAGATCACCGCAAAGTAACGATTATTGGCCTCGACAAAGATACTCCCCACCACCTTTTGCAACAAATCACGTTCGGCGGCAGGCTCTTCGCCCGTCACCAGCCTGGCAGCGGCAGAGCGGATCTTACCTTCTTCTCCGGTGGCACAGGCCTCGGTATAGGCATCGACATCGTCTTCCAGATTTTGCCCCAGGGTCATTAGCAGGACAACTATCGCAAAGACCATACCCAGCAATCCCAACAGAATTGAACCGAGCATCCCCTGTAGCAGCGACACCAGGATCAAAGGCGGCAGCAGGATCATGGCCAGCCCGAGATAATTGTCGGCATCGCCATAACGACCCACAAAGGCAACAAGCTTACGCGCATAGTTGGCAAAGAGATCGAACTGACGCCACTCCTCAAAGGCACTTGAAAAGCGTTCCAGAAACAGGGCAATGAGTAAACTGATCAGGGTCATATTTTATTCTCAGTCAGGCTTTGTCTGAAAGTATATCTCTGTTTGCCAATTGCTGCCCAAGCCTTTCCCAGTCAAATGCTGGCCCGGGGTCGGTCTTTCGCCCTGGGGCTATATGCTCATGCCCGGTCAGGTGCTCCGGGCTCAGGCTCGGGTAGCTCGTGAACAAGGCCTCGAGCAGCTCCGCCAGCCGTTCATACTGAACCCTTTCATAGGGCAGATCATCGGTACCTTCAAGCTCAATCCCGATGGAAAAATCATTACAGCGATCCCGGCCACGATAGTGAGACTGCCCGGCATGCCAGGCACGCTGGTGAAACGGTACAAACTGCACCACTTCACCACTGCGCCGTATCAGCACATGCGCAGAGACCTTCAGCCCCTGGATCTCAGCAAAATAAGGATGCTCATCGGACGGCAGCTGATTGGTGAACAGGGCCTCAATCCAGGGCCCACCGAATTCTCCTGGCGGCAGACTGATATTGTGCAGGACCACCAGCTCCATCGAACCACCCTCGGGGCATTCATCGCAATTGGGTGAGGCCACATAACGGGCCTCCGTTAAAAGCCCGGTCTCAATATTAATGTTCATGGCGAATCCTGAGCGGGGGCAGCCAGAATAGTCTCGATACCCTGGGTTATCTTTTCTGGCAGTGCCTCCACCTCGAGCGGGGCATGAAAGTGCCCATCACGAAACACAAACAGACCGGGCAGATGAAACACCCCAAACTCCTCGGCAATGCCCCCGTCCTGTTCTGCATCCACCTCATACACCGTGAGTGCCTCACCCAACTCGAGTAATACCTTCAGGGCCTGTTTCATCATGCGACAGGCACCACAGTCAGGGCCGGTAATCACGACCAGGGCAATGCCAGGGGTCTCCTCCAGGGTGTGATGAAAATTAAACTGATCCAGCGTTTGAATACGAGTCATGGGGTAATGTGGAGTGTTCAGAGAATAACGACCACAAGTCTGGCATAAATCAATACCGGGTGCATCGTGTCTGAATATAGAATGAAGTCATTCCCGGAACATTCCAAGACATCGATAACTAAAAGTCTTAAAATCAGATCTAATTAACCTTCACTCAGGAGCAGTCCATGAAAGTTCTTGTTATCGGCGGTGGTGGGCGAGAACATGCGCTGGCCTGGAAGATCGCTCAGTCTTCCCGTGTTGAAACCGTCTATGTGGCTCCCGGCAATGCTGGAACAGCCCGAGAAAA
>JANTGN010000192.1 GCA_024762895.1 Thiotrichales bacterium | reverse complement strand
GCGATTTACGTGCCTGACGTCCAATGGTCAGGATATCCTTGAGTCCTCGATTGGTGATATAAGCCGTGCGAACTCCTTTACCTTCAAGCACGGCATTTGTCGCCACGGTCGACCCATGGATGATGGAAAGGCCGTCTGTATCCAGTGCCATTTCTCGGATGCCCTGGAGGATGGCCTGTTCGGGTGCCTTTGGGCTAGAGAGTACCTTGTGGACTTGAATCTCCTGACCATCAAAATAGACAAAGTCGGTGAAGGTGCCGCCGGTATCGATGCCGAGTAGTTTCACAGGGCCGGGGCCTGGTTCGGTCGAGGGGACATGGGGTCAGGCCTCAAGCTCTTCCCAACGCTCGAAACATACCGCCAGTTCCTGTTCCAGTTGTTCCAGGCGGTCCCTGGCATCGGCAATGACCTGCCCTCCCTGCTGATAGAAATCAGGCTCGGCCATCTGTTGTTGGAGCGTGTTCAATTCGGTCTCCAGGGTCTCGATTTGAAGGGGGAGTTGCTCCAGTTCTCTCTGGTCTTTGTAGCTGAGTTTTTTGGGCTTGTTGTCACTGCCTGTGGGTTTGGTTTTTATCTCGGCTATTTTCTGATTGGGTTTTTTGTCAGTGAGCTGTTGACTGCGTTGATAAAGCCAGTCGTCATAGCCCCCTACATATTCCCCGATCTGGCCATGGCCTTCAAAGACCAGGGTACTGGTCACCACGTTATTTATGAATGCCCGGTCATGACTGACCAGAAGGAGGGTACCCTGGTAGTCCATGAGGATTTCTTCAAGTAGTTCCAGGGTTTCCACATCCAGGTCGTTGGTGGGTTCATCCATGACGAGGACATTGGCCGGTTTAGCAAACAGGCGTGCCAGCAGTAGCCGATTTCGCTCCCCACCGGAAAGCGCCCTGACCGGTTGCCGTGTGCGATCAGGTGTAAACAGAAAGTCCTGTAAATAACTGATAACGTGTTTGGACTGGCCATTGATCTCGATCCGTTCATGGCCATCGGCGACGTTGTCGATGACACTTTTATCTTCATTCAGTACCGAGCGGAGCTGATCAAAATAGGCAATCTCCAGGCGGTGACCCAGACGTATCGTACCTGCATCAGGTTCGATTTTACCCAGGAGTAATTTAATCAACGTCGTTTTACCGACACCATTGGGGCCGATGATGCCAATGCGGTCGCCCCGCAGGATGGTGGTACTGAAATCGCTGACTATGGGTTTGTCTTGCCAGGCGTAACTGACCTGCTTTGCCTCTACGACCAGTTTGCCAGAGCGTTCGGCATCCTGCAGGGTCATGCGTGCCTGTCCCTGCTGAGAGCGACGTTGACTATATTTCTCACGCATGGCCTTTAAGGCGCGTACACGGCCTTCATTTCTGGTCCTGCGTGCCTTGATGCCCTGACGTATCCAGACCTCTTCCTGGGCCAGTTTTTTATCGAAACGTGCATTGGCCTTCTGTTCGGCGTTCAGGACTTCTTCCTTGCGGCGCAGGTAATTATCAAAATCCCCCGGCCAGTCGCTGGCGCGTCCCCGGTCCAGTTCGATGATTCGGGTCGCCAGTTTTCTCAGGAAGGCGCGATCATGGGTCACGAATAACAGCGTTCCCTTGTAGCTGAGTAGAAATTTCTCCAGCCAGTCGATGGACTCGATATCCAGATGGTTGGTCGGTTCATCCAGCAATAACAGATCCGGGTCCTGTACCAGGGCACGAGCCAGCATGACACGTCGTTTGAGTCCGCCGGAAAGTGCAGCGAATTCCATATCGGGATCAAGGGACAGCCGTGAGATGACGGTCTCTACCTTTTGTTCCGTCTCCCAGCCATTGGCGTTTTCGAGTTCCTGCTGAATCCTGGCAAGGCGGTCGAGTAGAGCCGGGTCGCTGTCTTCCGTGAGTTGATGGCTGATCTCGTGATAACGTCTTACCAGATCTCCAAGTTCACCCAGTCCACTGGCGACCACATCAAACACGCTGCCTGCTAGTCCCGAGGGGACCTCCTGGGTCAGGCGCGTTATCACGGCTCCCTGCTGTACCTCACGATCGCCGTCATCCGCCTGGATCTCACCAGCAATCAGCTTCATAAGTGTGGATTTGCCTTCGCCATTTCGTCCCATCAGGCAGATACGTTCGCCAGGTTCGATACTGAGATCGACCCCATCAAGTAGCAGGGGGCCACCATAACTGAGTTGGATATTGCGCAGGGTAATAATGGACATATAGGTCAGGGCACAGAGTAAGAGAATTGAACAGAGCGCCATTATACGCAATGCAGGGACAGAATTATGTCGTCTTTTGATGCTGGTCAGTTTATACAAATTTTGAATGATTCTGACATCGTATCAGGTGGTAATGGGGTGGGTGTTACCAGTGATTTGTTGCGCGGTGGTGATACATGCATGTAAGAGCAACAGCACCGTTCAAAACCTTGAAAATTGTCCCGCTTAATAGCGGGGCAATTTTATTGCAGGGGCTTCTTCAATTCATCGCTGGGTGTTAAGGGAAAGCCGGGATTCGGGGTTCGGTACCCTCCAGATCGGCCTCCGGGTGATGTTTTTTTACCAGCTCCTCGATCTTTTCCACGCGGTCTTTGGGTACGTCGACCAGCATCAGGATCTCTCCATTGTTAATTGCCTGTTCAAATTTCTTGAGACGGGTGTTTTCGACATCCAGACCAATCATGCCACCCAGCCAGGCACCCATGCCGGCACCGGATATACCCATGGCCAGAACCAGTCCTCCGGCGATAACCAGGCCCGGGATCGCCATGGCGACCAGACCGGCCAGTGCTCCGGTGGCCCCGCCTAATGCCACACCTCTTTGCATGGCCGGGATGAAATCGCTTTTTTGCATTAAAGAGGCTTCAGGCAGATCCTCCATCGGGGTGCCTTCTCTGGCGATGACATGCATATGGCGTTCTTCGATTCGGGCGAGTAACAGTTCATTGACTACGGTGTGAGCGGTTTCGAGATTGGGTAATAGAAAATATAGACGTTGCATAAGCTCTTCTCCTTGATATCGATTTCTTTGAATAAATGCAGTTATAAAGAATGCCGCGCATCCGTATGTATAGGTGATGGCCAGGAATAAAGCTATTTCTGCCTGGGAGAAGCAGGAAACAAAAAGGCCCGCTATAGAGCAGGCCTTTTTGTATATGGCTGGGGTGGGAGGATTCGAACCTCCGCATGCTGGAATCAGAATCCAGTGCCTTACCGCTTGGCGACACCCCAATTGCCCGCATGCGAAGCGCACGGGCAGGGTACGCATTAACGCTTTGAGTACTGCTCTTTTTTACGAGCCTTACGCAGGCCAACTTTCTTACGTTCCACTTCACGAGCGTCACGGGTCAGCAGACCGGCCTTGCGCAGATCACCACGCAGACCTTCATCGTACTGCAGCAGGGCGCGGGCAATGCCCAGGCGGATGGCACCGGCCTGACCATTAATACCACCACCTTTGACGGTGACGTGGATGTCGAACTTGTCGTTCATCTCGGTCACATCCAGAGGCTGGCGCACGATCATGCGGGCAGTCTCACGACCGAAGAAGGTGTCGATTGAACGGGCGTTGACGT
This sequence comes from Thiotrichales bacterium, assembly GCA_024762895.1. Lineage (GTDB taxonomy): Bacteria > Pseudomonadota > Gammaproteobacteria > J044 > J044 > JANTGN01. The sequence goes on along the minus strand of JANTGN010000192.1, from coordinate 1,440 downwards.
TGATGTCGCCTTTGCCAGGACGCAGGAAGACGCGAGCTGAAGAGCTTTTGCGGCGACCGGTACCGTAATACTGTGTTGATGCCATGAATATTATCCTTTAGAAATCCAGAGCGATCGGCTGCTGGGCTTCGTGCTTGTGTTCAGAACCGGCGTATACCTTGAGCTTCTTGAACATGGCGCGGCCGAGAGGATTCTTGGGCAGCATGCCTTTAACGGCGAGCTCAATGGGCTGCTCGGGATGCTTGGCCTGCAGATCATCAAAATTAGTAGACTTCATGTTGCCGATATAACCGGTGTGTTTGTAGTACATCTTGTCGCTGCGCTTGTTACCGGTCACGGCAACTTTTTCAGCGTTGATGACGACAATGTAATCCCCGGTATCAACATGAGGGGTATAGACGGGTTTATGTTTACCACGCAGACGACGGGCGATCTCGCTGGCGAGACGACCCAGAGGTTTATCAGTGGCATCAATAACATACCAGTCGCGTTTCACTTCATGCGGCTTGGCGCTGAACGTTTTCATCTTAGATCCGTGCTCCAAATGGGGCCTTTAAAACAAGGCGCGAAATGATATAGAAATCCAGCGCAAGATACAAGTCTTGTTGCGGTGTGTGCGTATCAGGTGTTCGAGCCCTGTCCCGGGCGGTTTTGGGGTGAGTGTAACAGGGGCCTGATCATGGCTGTTTATAAGTGATTTTTTCAATTCAGTCATGTTATTGGTTGATTACCCCTGGCTGATTGACGGGCTACTGGATCAAGGACGAGTGCGGTTTCTAAAATATCATTTATTACAATGGGTTATCTCGACTGGCGAATTCCAGGCAAAAAAAAGCGCGACCAGAAGGGAGGGGGTCGCGCTAATTACCACCAAAGGAGGATGGAGGAGTCCTCTGAAAAACGACGCTTGGGCCGTCAATCAGAATATGCATATTTTCTAATATGCTTATGCCAATGTCAAGCCTTTATGACAAACTAGTTTCAGCTAGATCTTCAGGCGTTCGACAGGGCGGTTGTTCATCAGGTGTTCACTGATGATCTCGTCGATATCTTCCTGGTCGACATAGCTGTACCAGGTCTCTTCGGGGTAGATCACCAGCACCGGCCCCTCGGCACAACGGTCGAGGCAGCCGGCGGAGTTAATACGTACCTGTCCCGCACCATGAATGCCCAGTTCCTTGCAACGCTGTTTGGCGTAATCACGATGTTTCTGGGCACCACAGTCGTTGCAGGACTGCCCGTCCTCGCGCTGATTGGTGCAGAAAAAGACATGTTTCTGAAAATAACTCATGGCCTAGAAACTATAGACGATATTGGCTGTCGTCTTGGTGTCGGTGTTCTTTTTGTCTGCTGGCACATCGGAGTTGTATTTCACGTCAAGGCCCAGCGCCACCGCGAGGCTCTTGTTGATCATGACCTTCAGGCCGGTCAGGGAGGCAA
>JANTGN010000191.1 GCA_024762895.1 Thiotrichales bacterium | reverse complement strand
ACATCCAGGAAATGCTCCTCAAACCCACCAGCTATAGCCACCGGCCACTCCACCAGGGCCGTGACCTCATCCAGCAACGCCTCATCAATCATAGGCCTGCCACCCAGACCCTCTGCTACCTCGATGACCTGGGCCTTGATCGCCTCGCGACGGGATTCAAACCGTGGCATGACCCGACCCTCGGTCTCGAGCAGAGGCTCGTAGGCTGCGGGCTCCGCCACCAGCATCATGTCCGGATGATGGAAACGATGGCCCCGGGTCTCACGGCCCGCCGGCACCTCGAGGATTGAGGCCTCAACGGACTCACTACCCTGCAACATCAACACCCAGTGCACCGGCCTGACGAACTCGGCATCCCCATCACCCCAGCGCATGCGCTTCGGTATGGGCAGTTTGGAGAGCGCCTGTTCTACAATTTCAGGCAGCAACGTACGTGTCTGCTGACCCAGTTGAACCTGGGTATAGCTAAGCCAGGCCCCTTTGTCGGTTTCCATCTTTTCCAGCTCATCCATGCTGACACCACAGGAACGTGCAAAACCCTCGGCTGCCTTGGTCGGTTTTCCCTCATCATCAAAGGCCGCCTGCAGGGCCGGACCACGGCGCTGGACCGTCTGGTCCTCCTGTCCCACGGGCACCGATTTAAGCCAGAGCGCCAGACGACGGGGGGTGGCATAGGTCTCCACCGACTCGGGAGGCAGGTTGCTTCCCTTCAGCCCTTCGACAACCCCCTGAGCAAAGGCATTGGAAAGTTTCAGAAGTGCCTTAGGTGGCAGCTCTTCGGTTCCTATCTCAATGAGTAGATCCTGATGCTCAGTCATTGGCCTGCTCCTGTTTCAACATGGGGAAGCCAAGCGCCTCGCGCGCCGCATAATAAGATTCAGCTACGGCACGAGCCAGGCTACGAACACGAAGAATATAACGCTGCCGCTCAGTGACCGAGATGGCATGCCGGGCATCCAGAAGATTAAAGCTGTGGGAGGCCTTTAACACCTGCTCATAAGCAGGCAGGGGGAGGCCCGCCTCGATTAGCCTCTGGCTCTCACGCTCACAGGTATCAAACCAGCCGAACAGGGACTCGGTATCTGCATGCTCAAAATTATAGGCCGACTGCTCAACCTCATTCTGATGGAAGACGTCACCATAGGTCACCACACCCTGTGGGCCCTCGGCCCAGACCAGGTCATAGACACTCTCGACACCCTGGAGATACATCGCGATGCGCTCCAGGCCGTAGGTAATCTCGCCACTGACGGGACGACATTCCAGGCCACCCACCTGCTGGAAGTAGGTAAACTGAGTTACCTCCATACCATTCAGCCAGACCTCCCAGCCCAGGCCCCATGCGCCCAGGGTAGGGGATTCCCAGTTGTCCTCGACAAACCGAACATCATGCTCCAGGGTATCGATACCCAGGGCCTTTAAGGAACCCAGGTAAAGATCCTGAATCTCGATAGGTGAAGGCTTGAGCAGAACCTGGAATTGATAGTAATGCTGAAGTCGATTGGGATTCTCACCATAACGCCCGTCTGTGGGACGGCGGGAGGGCTGAACATAGGCCGTTCGCCAGGGCTCCGGGCCTATGGCACGCAGGAAGGTGGCAGAATGGAAGGTTCCGGCACCCATCTCCATATCATAGGGCTGGAGGATGACACACCCCTGCTTGGCCCAGTAATCCTGCAGGGCGAAAATCAGACCTTGAAAGGTCGAGACATCATACTCAGACATGAAAATTATCGCTGATGTGGCTAAAAACGAAAGCGGGAGAGTATACCATTGCTACACATCTTTTAAGGCCGTTTTTCGGCCCGGGCCCGGTTAAGTCAACGGATCAGTTCGGTAGATACAAGCACAGGACCGGAGCGGCGGGGTCGATCTGCACCAAATAACCTTCAGGAAGTTCATTTTTCCGACAGAAAAACTGAGACAAAGTCAACCAAAATGGATGGAGAAATGTCTTGACAATTACTTTTATGGCGACCAATACAGTCAACTTATGCACAAGACCACGCTAAACACCTATTCCTGTTACAAATTTTTTTCATGACGATGACAATGCCCGCTAAAAATAACGCAACACTTTGATTATAATGAATATTTTAATGTGGTTAAAAATTAACCAATTTAACAGTTTTATTGCATTTACAGGGATAAGAGCGCAAAAATGACAATCTATCCACAAAGTTATCCACAGGTTTTGTGGATTAAACCCGTTTCCCTATGACGCATAACGGTTTAGATAATATGCCCAGAATTTACTTTAACAACTGCGGCTAACTAAGAGACAGCATGAAGCCCTCGATTCTTCGTATTGCCATCCCCTGTCCGCTGCCAAAACTGTTTGATTATCGCGGTATCGAGGCCTGCCTCACCAATAATCTGGTCGGCAGAAGGGTTCGCGTGCCATTCGGAAATCGCAAATTGGTCGGCGTGATCATGGACTGCGGCTCAGAGAGTAATCTGCCCCTGGCACGACTCAAACCGATAGATGGGCTGCTGGATGCCGCCCCGGTACTCGATACCGAGATTCTGGACCTGTTACGCTGGGCCTCGACCTACTATCACCACCCCATCGGTGATGTCGTTGCCTCGGCCCTGCCCGTACGCCTGCGCCAGGGACATGAATGCCAGATTCAAGGCATAACCTACTGGTTGCCCGCCCCTGATGCCGACCCCGAGACACTGTCTGGCCGCGCCGTCAGACAACGCTCACTGCTGAACCTGCTGCAACAGCACCCTCAGGGGCTCGATAGCAGTGAACTCGATGCACAGAGTGAGAACTGGAAATCCGCGATTCGCGAATTAGTCAAAAAGGGCCTGGTGCTGACGACAGAACGACCCTGCTGGGAAAGGGGCTCAGCCGATACCGCGCTCAGATCCGCCCCCGAACTGAATGCCGCCCAGCAGGCTGCCACCGATTCCATCAGGGCGAGCCTGGATCAAAACGAGCGCTTCCTGCTTCAGGGCGTGACCGGTAGCGGCAAGACCGAGGTCTACCTGGATATCATCGAGGCCGTCATTGCCGCAGGAAAACAGACCCTGGTCCTGGTGCCTGAGATTGGCCTGACCCCGCAACTGGTTCGCCGATTCCGTGAACGTCTGGGTAACCGTATCGCCATTCTCCATTCAGGACTCAATGACAGTGAACGGCTTTGCGCCTGGAGCATGGCCTCTAGCGGCGAGGCCCAGGTCATTATCGGGACACGATCGGCCGTCTTCACGCCCCTGACGCAGCCCGGTCTGATCATCATTGATGAAGAACATGATGCCTCGCTCAAGCAGCAGGACGGCTTTCGCTATCACGCCCGTGACCTCGCCGTGATGCGTGCCCACCGGCTCAATATCCCCATCGTTCTGGGCTCGGCCACCCCATCACTGGAAAGCCTCAGGCGCTGCGAAGAAGGGGCCTATCGTTTATTACGGCTACCCCAGCGTGCCGGGCCCGCCAGGCCACCCCGTATCGAATTGCTCGATTTACGCAGAGGCCAGCAGACCGATGGCCTTTCGGGTCTGCTCATCGATGAAATCCATCGCCACCTGAAACGCGAAGGACAGGTATTACTGTTCCTCAACCGCCGTGGCTTTGCCCCCACCCTGTTGTGTGAAGACTGCGGCTGGATCGCCCATTGCCAGCGTTGTGATGCCCGTATGACCTGGCATGCCGGCAGCCGCCTGCTCAGATGCCACCACTGCGGGGCCGAACAGCCCATCCCCAGCCACTGCGGTGAATGCGACAGTGAACGACTGGCGCCACTGGGCCAGGGTACAGAACGTATCGAACAGACCCTGGAAAAAACCTTTCCAGGGGTTCAGATCGAACGTATTGATCGGGACAGCACCCGCCGTAAAGGCGCCCTGGAGAGCAGTCTGGACCGCGCCCATTCCGGTGAGAGCCGTATCCTGGTCGGCACCCAGATGCTGGCCAAGGGACATGACTTTCCTGGTGTCACCCTGGTCGGTATCCTCGACTGCGACCAGGGCCTGTTCAGTGCCGATTTTCGGGCCGCCGAGCGCATGGCCCAGCTCATTACCCAGGTAGCCGGCCGGGCAGGGCGCGCCGAGCGTCATGGCGAGGTCCTCATACAGACCCGGCATCCCGACCACCCCCTGTTACAGACCCTCATCCACCATGGCTTCGAGGCCTTTGCCAAAGAACTGCTGAATGAGCGCAAACTGGCCCATCTCCCCCCCTATACCCATCTGGCCCTGCTTCGGGTAGAGGCCCAGCAAAGGGAGGCACCCGGTCATTTTATCGACCGGCTCCTGGAGATCCTGCCTCGAATCAAGCAGGTTGACCTGCTGGGGCCCGTACCCGCACCCATGGAAAAAAGGGCGGGGCGCTTTCGCTACCAGCTCCTGATCAGCGCCGAGGAACGCGCACCCCTGCATGAGCAGCTGCATCAGCTGATGCATTTTATTCGGGAGATGCCGGAGGCGAGGAAGGTACGGTGGTCGCTGGATGTGGATCCGGTGGAGATGTTTTAGGTTTATTATCTTCCGGCATCCGAGCCGGATTTTTCAGCTTTTTGCCTTTTTCTGATCTGCTTTTCGCCTGCTGGCCACTGACTTTTTGCAATGTCCGTCCATGGACATTGCCCTTCGGGCCAGCTAAAGCTGTCCTAAAGGACTTCCTCCGGTCGCGCATGCGATACTTTGAGGCGTCGGTCGCTAAACTCACGGCGATGAATCTGCCGCTCAAATAACTCTCCCTCAATCCACCTCAGAGCACCGTGCTCGCTACACCGTGGAAAGGGGCCCAACGTCAAAACCCACTTCAAAACCAGATTGGCGCACCTTCAGGTTTAGGGGTTGATCTTGTTTTTGATCTTCACCCCCCATGTATTGATGCCGAGCACCGGAGGCATTGGCGGATCAGGGCAAAAGGTGTCTGAGCGGGGCTTTTACCGCAGCGCGACGTACAGGGAAGTACGAGTACTGCGAGAGGTAGGATGCCGTAAGTAGTGAGTTCTTTTGCCCCCGCCAATGGCGAGGAGCACAGGGAACCGCTTGCGGCAT
>JANTGN010000190.1 GCA_024762895.1 Thiotrichales bacterium | reverse complement strand
CTGGTGGAACAGAACCACCGAAATCTTCAGCAACCGTTCCATACGGTCTTCGGTAAGCTGCCGGAGAAGAAGCGTCGGTTGTTGTATGGCCTGCTCCTGACGCAGACCTACCAGATTGGCATCGGCCGTATGATCGAATTGTTGCAGGATAAGGAACTCGGCAGGGCAGCGCAGTATTTTGCGGATCACTCGGATCATTTGAGCGCCGAGGATATTCAGCTGGGTATGATCTACCACAACCTGGGCCGCCGTGATCTCGGGATGCGGACGCTCTACTATGTCACCGACGTGGGTATAGCCACCGAGGCGCTGTGTGCGTCGAGCGAAATGCAGAACGATGCCTGGTGCGTTGGCCCGCTGCGCGAATGACCCTATAAAACCGTATCAGAGAGCAATTGTTTTTAATTTGGAGAATATTGCTCTCTGGCACCTGTTCTTTATAAATAAAAAGTTAAAAAAAACTGAAATATATGGTAGGGCATAGCAGGCGTGGTCGCCCATAGCGGCCCCCAAAAGGGCTTGATCCCATTAGTATTGGGTGGGGATAACGTACTGAATTTATTGACATGGATGATCTACTCAGTATTCAATCAATTTTAAGCAACAATTATCTCAACAGGGGGCGGTTTTGAAACAGTTTGTAAAGGCTATTGAAATCTGGGTGCCTGGTGTCAACGGTTCGGTGCTGGAACTGGCATCTGCTTATTACGGGGAGCTGGAGGATTTCAAAAAGGCCAGTGAATCCATGCAGTTCGCTTATGATGACGGGCTTCCGGGCAAGACCTGGTCGACGGGGCGGCCCATCGTCCTTACCGATCTGGACAACAGTTATTTCCAGCGCGCTGAAGCGGCGCATCGGGCGGGCATTGCCTGCGCTGTTTCATTCCCGGTTCTTTGCGGGGATTTTTTACAGGCCGTTGTCGTGCTGTTTTGTGGTAGTGGTAAGGATGTAGTCGGTGTGATGGAGGTCTGGCAAAACCCTGAGGACGGCTCAAAGGAGCTGTCACTGGTAGATGGCTATTATGGTGCGCTTGAAAAATTCGAGTTTATCAGCCGACGGCTGACAATTATGTACGACCGTGGATTACCGGGAGTGGCCTGGGCAAAAGGGCACCCCGTGATTATTGATAACCTTGGTTCGACCAATTCCTTCCTCAGGGCCGCTAAGGCCGCGGAGGCGGGCATCACGACGGGTCTGGCGATACCCTTCTTTAATAATGATTCACATGTGCAGATACTGGCCCTGTTGTCGGCGCGAGGAACGCCGATCGCCAGAAGATTTGAGATCTGGTTGCCCGATGCCAGTAAAGAAGCCCTACACTTCGATTCGGGCCAGAGTTATGCAGGCGATGATCTGGGCAAGCAATATGAGGACATCTCGATCAAAAAGGGCGAAGGGCCGATAGGGGAGGCCTGGCTGGAAGGCAGACCCCTGGTGGCACAAGATGAATCTGACGGGGGGGCTGCCATGATCGTGCTGCCTGTTATCCGCAATGGGAGTCTGAATTCGGTGGTTTGCCTGGTGTTATAGACCGGGATGAATATAGGGTCGGCCCATTAAGGGGTTGCGAATAAATTGAGAGGCAATCAGGGGCGGACTGAACCTGGCTTTCACGCCGGCTATACAAGACAGGATAAAATGAACGAGATAACCGGAACCCGCAACATGGCATTATTCTGCGACTACGAGAACGTCGAGCTGGGTGTACGCGATGCCAGGTGCGCCGCCTTCGACCTTCAGCGGGTATCTGTATATAGCAGGGGGCGGAGCCCGTTAACCACCCAATCTAGCGTTAGCAGCGAGTCCCGTTAGCGCAAAGAAAAACGCACTCACTTCATTTTTGTTCCAGAAAGGTATTGAGTATCTCAAACTGGGTCTGGATTTGTTTTTTAAGCGCATCTTCGGCAGGGGATAAGTTCGGCTGTTCTTCTTCCTGGGCAACATTGTCACATAAGCGTGCCATGCGACAATGACTTGCTACGTTAAAGGCCAGGTGGCGCCATGCAATGCCTTGATGGGCAGGAGCCAGGCTCTCGGCACATGCCTTTGCGACGAAGTAGCTGGTTTGCTTATGCCAATTGATAAGCTCCAGATCACTATGTAGGGAGTATTCCATCGCGGCGTGCCAGGCCGAATGATATGCCGTCATCAATGCCTCGGGTGTAGCCTTCGGGTCTGCAGCAACCTCCTGTGCCTGCTTTATCCTGACATCGTCAGTCAAATCAAGAACTTCGGCAACGAAACGGGCGGCCACGATCCGCTGCTGATCAAGCGAAAGGCTCTCAAGAGCCTGTTTGAATTCTTTTGTTGTACTAATCTTAGTCATTGTTCCGAATTCTCCAAATTAACGGTCAATCAGTAAAATAATGAATCCTTAAGGCTTAGGCTGAGCGGCGCAAAGCACTTTTTGAAACTATAGAAATCAAAGCCTTGATGTTTTCAAACTCAGTCCCAGGATGGTGTTTTTTTATTATGTCGTCGATCCGATCGAAAAGGTATCTTCGATACACGAGTTTAGGAAGTATAGACGCTATATTTAGCAAAAAGCGAGCTTAGTGAACTGAATCTAAATCGGTTAATTCACGTATTGTCTTTCTGGTGCCTGTAGAAATTCGCTATCGTTTCTGTGTCACCAAAGGGGGTATCACTAAATACAAAATAACTGGGGTCAGTATGAACCTCCCCCAGTTTAACAGGATCAAAATGGTCAGAGCCCTCTATCTCGGTACCGATTCCGTTGCGCCGACCACGCAGGATCAGAATCTGAAAGGTTGCTATGATGACGACTCGTTTTGGGCAGTACTCACACCTGAGGCGGGACAGCTGGTACGGGAACTATATGCGCCAGTTTGATGCTGGCCACCGGCCTGTATTGAAATGGGTGCAGGCAGCCCTTGAGAAAAAACGCACCAATCGAGAAGACGACTCATCTTCACGTAATTAAAGCATATGATGAACACACATGATTTAGACAGCCTGCCCGATGTGCGCGATGGACTTGCCCGAAAAGAGCGCGTGGTTCTGTATTGTATTGATCAATTACAAAAAGAACGGGGCGGTCGAAATGTACCTACTGCGATGCTCTATGGGCGAGTAGTTGAGCATGTGGATATGAGTGAAGACGAACTGCAGGATATTCTGAAACGCCTGACGAATTCTGCTTAGACTGAAAAATCTACAGTTAGCGTGAGCGAATGGTCTGAAAGTTGCTATTGCAACGTACAGCCGTACCGGTTTGGGCTACAATTATGGTAGGTCTCAAACGTCAGCAAACGATCCAGGAGGTGCAGTCATGAGTGGCGAGATCAAGGAAAACATTAAGCAACAGTCTACCTGGAAGCGAGGCCTCTACATGCTGCTTTTTTCGATCTTTTACAGCATTGCTGAGTTTGTGATTTTTGCCGTGGTGATCTTCCAGTTCCTGCTCAAGCTCTTCACCGGTGAGACCAACCCACGCCTGACGAAGCTGGGACAGACCCTGGCAACCTATATCTACCAGATTATCCAGTACCTGACCTTTAACAGTGACTACGAGGTCTATCCCTTCGGCGCCTGGCCAAAGGGCGAGCCTGCCGAGTTGAAGAAAATGGAGAGTAAGTCCGAAACGACCAGGCCAGAGTAGCGACTGCTGAATGGTCGGCGAAATCTCCTTGCCGCAGACCCAGCTGTCAAAAGGATAGGGGCACGACCATGAATTCGACGAGGCAGAATAACCTGCTTAGCCTCTTCGGCCTACTGGTCGTAATGTGTTTCTTTTCAGGCCTGAAACCTGTCTTGGCCGCTGAGCTCTATTTTATCGATGCGCATAGCCAGCTGGATCATAAGATCGATGATCCCGGGCTGGTGATTCGGTGTATGGATGAACACAATGTGTACCGCACTATCCTTTCCGCGCGTTCGGGGCGCGAGCCGGTTGAAATCGCAGTCCTGGCAGAACGTTATCCACAACGGATCGTGCCCGCGGTTCGAACCAAGAGCGGTGCCTATATCGCAGACAATCCGAAGTATTACCGGAAAATGGAGCAGCAACTTCGGGATGCTCGTTTCAGGGCGATTTCGGAGATCTTGCTGTATCACGCCCAGAAAGGGGATAAGGCGCCGGAGGTGACGGTGTATCCTGATGATCCACGGGTTGAGTTTGCTCGGAAAGCCGCTCTGGAAAAGAACTGGCCTTTTGTCATTCATATTGAATTTGCCTCTCTGCACGGAAAGCAACGCCAGCTGTTTATGCAGGGCATGAAGCAACTGCTGGAGAATAATCCTCAGCAGGTCATCGTGCTGAATCATCTTGGACAATTGCAGGCTAAGGAATTGGCGCCACTACTCAGTGAGTATCAGAACCTTCACGTGCTGACAGCGCATGCCAATCCCGCCATTATTGCTGAGTCTAATCAACCATGGATCAATATGTTTACAGGCAGGACGCTATCCACCGAGTGGAAAAGACTGGTGCTTCAACACCCCAGGCAATTTGTGTTTGCCCTGGATAATGTCTGGGACCGGCACTGGCAGGAATTTTACCCTGAGCAGATGGCCTACTGGAAAAGCGCACTGGCCGACCTGCCTGAAGAGGTCGCTCATGCCCTGGCGCATGGCAATGCTGAGCGGCTATGGCATCTGGCTCCAAGGCCTGAAAATACTGCGGATTAGCGGTCGGCGAAATCTGTTTCGCGCAGGCCGAAGCGTTCGATGGGTTGTTCCCGGGTACCTGCACGCAGGACCGCGGCCTCTGATCGCAGGTGTCATTCCTCGGCCATGAGTTCATTGGAAATTTGCCGGGTCGGACCAATGCAATAGATTGATTAGTAGCAACTTCTCCCTCAAACCCCCTTTTTTTGTGCCTGAAAGCCCTCATATTTTTTAAATCACCCCCTTCAGGTCTACGCCGCCCCCCTTGGCGCTCCTTTCAAATTATTGCTTCATGCCGCCACCCTACCTATGATCTTCTAATGGCACTCTCAGCTTTTCACCCCGCCGTAGCCAACTGGTTCGCGGCGCATTTTGATGAACCGACCGAGGTACAGGCC
>JANTGN010000189.1 GCA_024762895.1 Thiotrichales bacterium | reverse complement strand
CAAAGACAGTCAGGAGACCTATCAGGCTATAAAGTATGCCGATCCAGAAGGTTCGAATCTGGTAACGGAAATGGCTGGCCAGCCAGTCTGTCTGTTTATCCTCGTAGACATAGGCGATGATGACCCCGATAAGACCGGTCAGTGGGATCACCATGCTGATCAGGTAAAGGATATAGACGGCCCTGGCCATGCCCTGATTGGATACCGATTGGTTCATCTTCTCATTCCCCCCTGATCGTTGCGTTGCTCACAAAACCTGCCAGTCAAAACCGCCCTGCTGACAGGCCACCATCAGGGTCTCGGGCTGTCTGTCCATGGCCTGGTCCAGCGCCGCATAGGCCAGTTCGGTCGTATTATTCTTTTCGCTCACATGCATGGCAATCAGGCATTCCAGATGATCCAGGTCCAGTCTCTGTAACAGGCTGGCTGCCTGCTCGTTAGCCAGATGCCCATAAGCCCCGCCCACTCGACGTTTCAGACCGGGAGGATAGGGGCCGCTTTCCAGCATAGCCGGATCATAATTACATTCAAGCAACAGGCCATGGATACCATTGAGCGTCCTTTCGATATGCGGCGTCAGGCTTCCCGTATCGGTGAGCACACCCAGGCGTTTGTCACCATCGCTGAACACAAACTGGCAGGGCTCACTGGCATCATGCGGTACGGGAAAGGGCTCTACCAGAAGGCCCTGGATCTCAAAGGTCTCATGGGCATGAATGATGTGGGTCTGGTAAAAATCAGGGTCGGTGCAGGACCTCAGGGTACCCGCGGTCAGCCATACCGGGAGTTCGTATTTACGAGACAGGGCTCCGACTCCACGAATATGATCTCCATGCTCATGGGTCACCAGTATGCCCTGCAGATCCTTCCCGGTCTGGGCCAGGCGCTCCAGGCGACGTTCTACTTCGCGCACCGAGAACCCACAATCCAGCAAAATGCGTGTATCACCTACCTCGAGGAGTGTTGCATTACCCTTGCTACCACTGCCGAGGGAGGCGAATCGCAACATGATTAATTAAAGGCAGCGCCGATTAACTCTAGCGCCTCACGTGAGCGCTTACCCGTCAGGCGTTTGCCCTCCTTATCATGAGCGGTGGCATAGGTCACATCACCTTCGCGGACAAGACGAATCTGGTATTCGGTCTCATATTCCAGTGGGCCATCGGAGGTGCCAAAGATCTTACTCATAAAACCACGCTTGGCGCGATCCCCCAGATAGGTGATGTAATAAATGCCCCTTTTACGATCCTGATCATCGACCATCAGGCCACTGTTATCCAGGACATTACCCATACGTCGCCAGATGTACTTCTCTTCTCCAGTAATCCTGAGCGCCGGACCATCCTGGTAATCCACCAGTTCGGACATGGGTAACTTCTCGACACGCTCCTGGACCATCTGGGTCGCCTTCTCTTCCTTCTCGCCCAGAAAGACCATCAGGCTCAGGGCGGTTTCGGCGACCAGATGGGGATCATCAGGCCGTGAGACCCAGCGGAACTGGGTATCGCTGACGGGAACCTGCTCCGCCCCTTTATGGGTCAGGAAGATGGCGGTTTCACCCTCCTCCTCGCGCGAGAGGCGTAAAAAGAACTTGTCGCGCAACCCTGAATCCTGAATACCGGACAAGAATCCACCCTGTGCAAAGAGGCCTTTGAGTCCCCCCTCTTTCACGCCCAGGTTCCGTTCGGCCCATTCGGTTTCCATAATGCCAAGTTTAGGATCAGAACGCTTAAGGGCCAGACCCTGGGCAGCCCAGAATTTATTCAAGGCAGGCCATAATTCTTCCGGGGTCGCCTTGACCACCAGCCAGCTAATTGCACCATCGGTCTCGATGCGCATATCCGGATATTCCGGTAATACCTCAACGGGGGCAGCACCCTGAGCACTTTCGGTAACCTGGCTGCTCTCCTCTTCTTCCATCGCCTTGGCGCTGGCACGCTCATCGCCCGGCAGGATATAGGTATCGTCCATCTCGGGCCGAGTCAGATCGGGAGGAACCTCCAGTTGCCTGGTGGTACTGGCACTCTTGTAAGCAGGTTCGTCACTCTTACCCTTGAACATGGAGCAACCCGCGAGGGTGAATAGCGGCAACAGGGCCGTCAGCACAGACAGTCGATAAAATCTCATGAACACTACCGTATTTAGAATTCGATACCCGCGGCCTTCATGGCCTCACGTACAGGTGCTTTACTGGATTCGGAAAGTGGAACCAGAGGCAGGCGCAGGGTTTCCTCCATCAGCCCCATCTCCTGCAGGGCCCACTTCACGGGGATAGGACTGGATTCGATAAATAAAGTTTCATGTAACCCGCGTAGACCCTGGTCGATGGCCTCAGCCCTGGCACGATCACCTTCCAGCGCGGCCTGACACATCTCATGCATGGCCCTGGGTGCCACATTGGCGGTCACCGAGATATCACCTCTGGCGCCCAGGAGTATGGATTCCATGGCGGTGGCGTCATCACCACTATAGAGGTCGATGCGATCCCCGCAGCGATCGAGTATTTCCTGAATCCGCTGCAGGTCACCGGTTGCCTCCTTGATACCGATGATATTGGAAATATGCGACAGGCGCTCAACGGTCTCGGGTAACATATCAACCGCGGTACGACCCGGTACGTTGTAGAGGATCTGTGGTACCGGAACGGCCTCGGCAATGGTCCTGTAATGCTGATACAGACCTTCCTGCGGGGGCTTGTTGTAATAAGGGGTAACCAGCAGGCAGGCCTGAGCTCCGGCCTCCATGGCTAATGTCGTCAGTTCGATGGCCTCGGAGGTGGCATTGGCACCGGTACCAGCAATAACCGGGATTCGATTGGCGGCCAGATCAACCACGCGCCTGACCACATGACTATGCTCATCTACATCGAGCGTTGCCGACTCACCTGTCGTTCCCATGGCCACGATGGCATCGGTGCCATTTTGCACATGAAACTCAACCAGGCGCTCCAGAGCTACCTCGTCTATCGAGCCATCTGCGCGCATCGGCGTAACCAGCGCGACCATACTGCCGTGGAACATTCCAACCTCCAGGGTCAAACCCGAATTTGGGTCTAGAAATCAACCCGCAATGGTACTTTTGTGGCACTTGCTTTACAAGCATCGTTAATCCCTGAGGCAACCATTTTCAGATCAAGAACAAGCTGTTAACCTTTAACCACGACTGATTTTATTGAGTGTCCTCCTATGTCTATAGTCATTTCTACCCTGGGTGAAGACCGACCCGGTATCGTTGAAACGCTCTCCGAAGCTATACTGGATAAGGACTGCAATATCGAGGATAGCCGCATGTCCGTGATGGGCGGGGTGTTTGCGGTTATTTTGCTGGTGAGTGGCGATGAGGCATCCCTGAAGGCCCTGCAACAGTCCCTGCCCGGCATTGCCGAGCAAAAAGGACTGACCCTGACCATGCACGAGGCCGGGGAACACAGTGAAACCGGAAACTACCTGCCCTACCAGGTACAGATCGTAGCCATGGATCATCCAGGTATCGTCAACCGCCTGTCTCAGTTCTTTGCCAGGCGCGGCATCAACATCCACCAGCTCGAAACGTCCAGCTACAGCGCGGCCCATACCGCAACACCCATGTTCGCCGTACACATGCAGATCGAGATCCCCGTCAACCAGCACCTGACCGAGCTACGTGACGCCTTCTACGGTCTCTGTGACGAATACAACCTCGATGGCAGTATAGAAGCAGAAGGCCCGCAGTAGGCAAGCACCCATATAGAGGATATGGAAACTGTAACCCCAGGCCAAAAATCACTAACCTAGCGTCAGATTGAATCCCAAGGAGTTGAGTGAATGAGCAAAGTTGAATTGGGCAAGGTCGTACCGGATTTTGAGGCCGAGGCCACACGAAATAAAACAATCCGGCTATCCGATTACCAGGGTGAGAAGAATGTGGTCCTCTACTTCTACCCCAAGGACAGCACCCCTGGCTGCACCACCGAAGGACAGGACTTTCGTGACAACTACCGCAAGTTCACCAGTAGAAAGACGGTCATACTTGGCGTCTCTCGCGATAGCCTGAAATCACATGAAAACTTCCGTACCAGGCAGGAGTTTCCTTTCGACCTGATCTCCGATCCTGAGGAAGCCCTGTGTCAGCTGTTTGATGTCATCAAGATGAAAAACATGTATGGCAAAAAGGTCCGCGGCATCGAACGCAGCACATTTTTGATCGATAAAAATGGCATTTTGCGTAACGAATGGCGTAAGGTTAAGGTTAAAGGGCATGTTGAAGAGGTACTCGAAGCCGTGAAAAACCTGTAATTCGGATTACCGTATTGCGCAGTCTTTCAAAACAGCATTACAAACTCCGGGCTGTATCCAACAGCCCGGCCCATGCACTACCCCCGCTAGAAACCGCCAGCCCCGGCATAACAGAAATCGATCAACCACTCTATAAGGAGACGCTGTGAGCCCACCAATCAGCTCTGGCAAAAGACTATTCGTTCTCGATACTAACGTACTCATGCACGACCCCACCTCCCTGTTCCGATTCAAGGAACATGATCTTTACCTCCCCATGGTTGTCCTGGAAGAACTCGACCGAGCCAAAAAAGGCATGTCCGAGGTCTCGCGCAATGTGCGCCAGGTCAGTCGTTTTCTGGATGAGCTGATGCTGGATCGAAAGGATGAGGACATCAGCCGCGGCCTGCCCTTATCCACGCCCGAGATGATGGAGTCGGAGTTCTCTCCCTCCGGCAAGGTCTATTTCCAGACCACCATCCTGCCGGCGGTTCTGCCCGATGGCCTGCCGGGCAACGTCCCCGACAACAACATCCTCGCCACGGCCCTTGCCCTGCAGGAAACGGAACGGGACAAGCACGTTACCCTGGTCTCCAAGGATATTAATCTGCGCATCAAGGCCGCCGTGGTGGGTGTCCATACCGAAGACTATTTCAATGATCGCGTGCTGGATGATGTTAGTCTGCTTTACAGTGGCATCTGTGAATTACCCGGGGACTTCTGGGACCAGCATAGTAAGGATATGGACTCCTGGCAGGAGGAAGGTCGTACCTTTT
>JANTGN010000188.1 GCA_024762895.1 Thiotrichales bacterium | reverse complement strand
TAACGATGCCAAAGCCGATTACGGTCAGTACCGTGGCCAGTACCAGGTAGGGTGTACCATAGCGAAAGCCGTTACCGGTAATGACCCATAGGTAGACTGCAATCATGGGGGCGCCACCCTCACCCGCCAGGTAAAGCACATATGAGGACAGACTGATATCAAGGCAGATGGCCAGTATACGTCGAACTGGCGATGGGCTGGGATTCAGAAGGATGGCGATGAACTGGCCGATGGTGATTGCCAGAAAGGCGATTGCGCCTACATGAACGATCAGTCGACTGAGCGGATCTTCAACCAGTGTCTCAAACCAGGGTGAAAAGAAATAAATCGTCAGTAGCGATCCCATGGCCAGGCGTATGAGAACCTGTATATGCTCCGTGTCCTCGCGTAGCTCGAGGCGTGCACGAACCCACTGACGCAGGCCACTGAGGCCCTGTTTCAGGCCCTCGCTCATGATGTCGAGTCCTCGTCGTCCTCATTCGAGGAACGTTGGGCTGGCTTGTTATTCAGGAAGGCAGGGAAGGTGGTCTCCGTATCATCGCTATATCGCTCCATGGTCTCCAGGACCTGGGGCAATACCTCGAGAAAGGCCGCCACACAGTTGGGGTCCAGTTGCCTGCCGGCCTGTTCGGTAATGTAATTGACGGCCTCATCCACCGGCCAGGGCTCTTTGTAGGGTCGCTGACTGGTGAGGGCATCGAAGATATCGGCAATGGCGACTATACGTGCGGAGATGGGGATGGCTGTTCCCGATAGTCCTTCGGGATAACCCTTACCATCCCAATGCTCATGGTGATAAAGGGCAATCTCAGAGCCCAGCTTCAGGTATCTTGAGGGGCTGTCCTCAAGTATGGAATATCCAATCCGGCTGTGTTCCTTCATGATGGCGAATTCATGACTGGTGAGTCGACCGGGTTTTAGCAGGATATGGTCCGGAATGCCGATCTTGCCGATATCGTGCATGGGGGCGGCATACTCGATCTCGTCACAGGTCCCGGCGCTCAGGCCGAGCTCCCTGGCGATGAGTTTGGAGTAGCGGGCCATGCGCAATACATGGTTGCCCGTCTCTTCATCACGGTATTCACCCGCCCTTGCCAGTCTGAGCAGGGTTTCACGTTCGCGCTCTACGATTTGTGCCGTAGAGAGTGCGACCTGGTCTTCCAGCCAGCGCGCGCGATTCTGTATGATGCGCTGCTGTTCGCGCAGTTTCAGCAGGTTGCGAATACGGGCTCGGCACTCATACTGATCAATGGGGCGGTTCAGAAAGTCGGTTGCCCCGGCTTCCAGGACCTTATAGCGGACCTGCCGATCTTCAACGATCGTGACCACGACCAGTGGAATATCCTTGCAGCGATGCATACCGCGGACACGGCGGGTAAACTGCAGGCCATCCATGCTGGGCATCTTGTAATCGGTAATGATCAGGTCGGGCGTGACCTTCTGAATGCGCTTCAGGGCCTGCTGAGGCTCGGCATAGGTTTCGATAATCAGTTCATCATCGATACCACGAACAATCTCTTCCAGGATACGCCTACCGGTGACCTGGTCATCAATAATCATTACCAGCCCCTCACCCTGGGCATGGGGTAATGTGTGGTTAGCAGTATCCTCAACCATGGTCATGGATTGTGAGGCAGGCGCATCAGATGGGGACTCCTGCACAGGCGTCCCTGATCGCACAAGCTTCAGCATAGATTGTCCCTAAAAAAGTCCGTACCCGACTAGTTTAGCTGATTATTACGATCCACGGCTATTCAGATAGGCGCGTTCTGAGATGTCCGTCCAGGCCATCACCTGCTCTCTGAAGGTGCTGAAGGAGTCGTAGATCTTCCTTGCCTCAGGGTTTTTGTCGGCAATTTCGGCCACAACCTCGTCGGAAAGCTCGCGCAGTCGGTTTAGCACCTCGTCTGGCAGTCGTCGCACATCGACCTCGTGTTCGTTAACCAGGGTGACCAGGGCATTGTTGTTACGGGCCACATATTCGACCAGGATCTCATCATTGGCAATGCGGCAGGCAGAAAGGACGATCTGTTGCAGATCTGCTGGTAAGGCCTCAAAGGCAGTCTGGTTGATAATGGCCTCCAGGGTGGTGCCGGGTTCATGCCAGCCGGGGTAATAATAGTACTTGGCAGCCTTGTACAGGCCAAAGGCGAGGTCGTTATAAGGGCCGACCCACTCGGTGGCATCAATGACGCCGGATTGCAAGGAGGTAAACAGCTCACCGCCGGGAAGATTCACGGGGGTGCCTCCGGCACGCCGCAGGACCTCTCCGCCGAGACCGGGAATACGCATCTTCAGGCCCCTGAGGTCTTCCAGGGTATTGATTTCTTTATTAAACCAGCCGGCCATCTGGACACCAGTATTCCCGGCTGCGGCAGGGATGACGCCAAAGGGCTGATAGGTCTCACGCCATAGGTCCATGCCACCGCCATGGAACAGCCAGGCATTCATCTCGTTGGCGGTGAGGCCAAAGGGAACGGCCGAGAAGAACTGAAATGCCTCGTTCTTTCCCTTCCAGTAATAGGCGGCCCCGTGACCCATCTGGGCGGTACCTTCAGATACCACGTCAAAGACCTCAAAGGCAGGCACCAGTTCCTTGGCTCCGTAGACCTTGACCTTGAGTCGGCCACCGGACATTTCGTTAATCAGTCTTGCGAGTGTCTCTGCACCGGTGCCCAGGCCCGGGAAGTTCTTTGGCCAGGTGGTTACCATTTTCCACTGGATGGGTTCGGCCTGGCTAACGGCAGTGGCAGGTCCAGAACTGGTCTGTTCAGCCTTGTTGCATCCCGTGAGGGTGGCGCCTGCGGCCAGGGCTCCGATACCGGCGGTACGGACGAAATCGCGACGTTTCATGCTGAGGTCCATTGCTGTGGTTGATTGAATGGGTCGATAGTATCAGGGGAAATGGGTGTTTTGTAGTTTGGGGTGTTATCCGATAGCTATTGAATGGACATCAGGCAGGGCCTGATTAGTTAGGGCTTTAACAAGAAATTAGCTAAGATGAGAGCACCTTCGCGATTTAAGTTTTGGTATGCAGGGGGCAATCGGGGAATTGATAAGGAACGATACAGCCCATCGATCACAGGCCAGTCTCGAAACAACTTTGATCCAAAACTACAAACGTATGCTACTGGCCTGGCGCGGCTGGCGGTACCCGTTGAGCTTTTAAAAACAAGAAAAAGGGAATAACAAAAATGAAAAAACGTCCGGATTTTATTTACCCAGGCGGGTCTCCACTGATGCATTCACCGCTGCAATTAAAGCAGGCCGATATGTATGGCTTTTTTGTAAAGGGTGAGCTTAAGCAGCTACAGGCCACGGTTGATGAAGCACTCAACCAGGTATCCTCAGGATGTATGGAGTTTAAGGTTCTCTCGCCCTACGTGATGACGACCTTCACAAGCGTGGGACATGCCAATTCGACCGTGCCGGTGGATCGGGATAAAGGCTGGATCACCGAGATCGACATCATCACCTGGATCATGGTGGGTAAGATGGATGATGCCGGTAAACTGGATCATATCTACTGGTACCCCTGCCATGTCTTCGTGGATAATGCGATGGCACTGATCAACGGTCGAGAGCTGTTTGGCTATCCCAAGTACCTGTGTGAGTACGAGATCCCTGAGCCGGGTACCGAGCCTTTGCGCTGCGCCTTATCGGCAGAAGGGTTTCAGGCATTCTCGCCAGACACCGAGATGGCCATGCATCCATTACTGGAGATCAATGCCACCAAAAAGGACAACCCGCATCGTCCCATTACGAACCTGATTGATTTTCTTACCCAGGCCTTTGATTTGCTCAAATCCATGCCCGACTTCCTTAACCTGGATGTCGCTGGCTGGGAAGATGTGATCTCGTTACTTTTAGACCCGCGCACGGATCAGATATTCCTGAAGCAATTTCCCGATTCGGCCGGAGAAAAAGCGGTTTACCAGGCATTGGTTGTGGCACCGGCCAAAATCGACACTATTCATGGTGGCTCGTTACTGGGTTATGACTATGAGGCAACCCTGCATGCGTTTGATAGTTTCCCGCTGAATAAAACCCTGGGGCTTCCTACGGGTAATTCCGAGGTGATACTGCCCTTTAATCTGAACTTTGATTTTACGGTGACGCCCGGCAAGGAGCTGGTCGACAACTCAGAGGTTCAGCCCGAAAAAATTGCCATCCTCGGTGGCGGTGTCGGTGCAATGACGACTGCCCACTATCTGACCAGCCAGCCCGGTTGGCAGAACCACTATGACATCACGGTTTACCAGATGGGCTGGCGACTGGGAGGCAAAGGTGCCAGTGGTCGGAATGCCGAATACGGTGAGCGCATTGAAGAGCATGGCCTGCACATCTGGTTTGGCTTTTATGAAAATGCCTTTACCACGATCAAGGAGGCCTATGCGGCCCTGGATCGCCCGCCCGGGTCCCCACTGGCTACCTGGGAGGATGCGTTTAAGCCTCATGACTTTATTGCCCTGGCCGAAGATATCGATGATGAATGGAAACCCTGGCTGCTCATGTTCCCCACCCTGCCCGGCATACCAGGTGAAGGCGAGGAAGAGATTACGCTATGGCAGATGGGTGTGGCGGTCTGGGGTTGGATCAGAAAATGGCTATCCGATTTTCACGAGTTACAGGAACAGGTGGAAGAGGCGGCAAGGCTTTCTGAATCGGAAGAAGATGAAAGCTGGTTGCGTCGACTCATCGGTGAAGTGCGAGAGGATCTTGATGGTCTGCGTGATGACATCACCGGTGCGGTAGAGGCCCTGCATACCCTGGTCAGAGGCATGTCCGATTCACTGCAGGAGCATACGCCACTACAGAGGTCTCTCCTGAGGCAGGGGTTACTCGCCATCAGGCGTCTCTTGGCACAAAACATTGATTCTGTAATCGATACCAATGATGAATTACGCCGTCTGTATATTTCTGTGGATCTGGGTGTAGCTATTCTCACAGGCATGCTGGAAGACGGCGTTTTTGAGCACGGTTTTGATGTCATTAATGATATGGACTACCGAGCCTGGTTGAGAAAGCACGGTGCCAA
>JANTGN010000187.1 GCA_024762895.1 Thiotrichales bacterium | reverse complement strand
CCCCATCAGCAACAGCTCAACAACCAAACTCCGGCAAGCGAGCCGAATACCAGTTAATCTCTGCCCTTGGTGAGCGACCTGTCAGATTTTCTTTTAATGGCTATCTGCTCGGCACACCGACCACCTGGATGGCCACATTGTGGACGAGCTCGGCTTATCCCCTGCCCACCCCCTGCTCGTCTGGCCAGAATCAGTTCATGGAGGTTGGTAATACACTAAAAGGGATTACCCCAATCACCATTGCCCTCAATCTACCTGAAATCGATGAAGGGGCTATCCTGAAGACTCTGATTATGGTCAGAAAATACAAGAAACTACGCCCAGGTCTTATCTGTTTTGGTGGCTAAAGCTGCTTTGGTTGATAAGGGTTAGGGCGCCGTCCATACTTCACAGAAGCCTGAGTGACTATTGGAGCCATTAATGGATCGTACTATTTCTTTGTCTCGCGCTGCCCGTCTGGTCGGCACAACCCGAACTGAGATCCAGAAAAAAATTCAGGATGGAGAATTAATGACCTTTGAAGGTGAGCTCAGACTGTCTGAACTGCTACGCGTCTACCCTAATACTGAGCTTGAAGACAATACCATGATCGAAAAGGTCGAGCGCCTGATGAAGGAGGCCATTACCAAGGTCCCTCATGATGATGGCCTGCCCAGTGCCTATACCCTGCATACACGCCTCAAGGTGATCACCGATGAACTGGCCCAGGCCAATGCAGACCTTTACCGCTATCGAACCATCATCGACCAGATGCATGCCAGGATGACCGAGGCAGAATCATCAGGAGAGAGTATCAGTGCGGTGCATACCTGGTTTCAAAGGGCCCTGAATAATCCTGATATCGGAACCGAATACCGAAAAGACATCATTGCACGCAATCACCTGCTATCGCTACTCGCTGCCCATGTACGAATCCTGCCCAGTGGCCATGACTTCTTTGTTGATGGAGCGGACAGTTTACTGGAAGGGGGACTCAAGTCCGGACTGGCCCTGGATTATGGCTGTAGCAACGGGAACTGCGGAAAATGCCAGGCGCGGGTCCTTTCTGGGGAGGTACGTCAGATTAAGGCCTATGACTATTTCCTCTCCGAAGAAGAAAAAGAGGCGGGACATATCTTAAGTTGCTGCTATACCCCGGTGACCGATGTCATTCTTGAAACCAGCGAGGCACATGGCGCCAAGGATATCCCTGTTCAGCACATCGATGCGCGAGTAAAAAGCATTCAGGCCCTGAACGACCACATCACGCTGCTTCATTTACGCACCCCGCGCACGCGCAGGTTGCGCTTTCTGGCCGGCCAGTATGCCAACCTGAGTAATTCGGAACTCGAAAAGACCCCTATCTCGATCGCAAGTTGCCCCTGTGATGACATGAATATCCAGTTCCATGTGGATATGACCCAGGATACGCAGCTAACACACCTCGTCAGGAACAATAGCTCGATCAAGGACTTCCGGATTGATGCGCCTTATGGTGACTTTATTATGAAAGAAGACTCTGAACATTCGGATCTACTGATAGCCTGGGGTATGGGCTTCGCCCCCATCAAGAGCCTGGCAGAACATGCCATGGCACTCGACAAGGCAGAAGATATCCATCTCTACTGGTTTGCAAAAAAAGGAGACCATTATCTCGATAACCAGTGCCGGGCCTGGGAGGATGCATTAGACAATTTCCATTACCACCCCATTTTCCTCGATGAAGATGAAGCATTTGACGCACAGCAGCTTGAAGACCTGGGTTCACTCAGAGATTATGATATCTATATCTCGGCACCCGATGCCCGAAAAACCGAACTGAAAGCTTACTTCGAATCGGTGGGTGTGCCGCAAGGGCAAATCATGAGTGAAAGCACCCTGGGAACATAACCCCTGTAGCCTCGACTAGGAGATCTGATCAATGCTGGACCGGTCATTAAAGTGATAGGCAACAAACTGTCCGACCAGGAACCAGTGGTAAAGCCAGGCCTCCATGAATAAGGGCCTGGGATGGCTCATCATCGACCCTGATTCTGCGGCGATGAGCCGGACCCGCATCCCCAGGCCCTCTGCCATAGACTGACAGCGCGCCAAATGATACCGACTACTGATAAGACCTACTGGCTTTTGATAGTCTTCTTCCAGTAGATCGCGGGCATTTCGCAAATTTTCCAGGGTGTGCCGTGAACCTTCCTCAAGGACAATCGCCGCATCAGGTATTCCAAGTGATCGCAGTACCTGCCGACCAGCCTCAGCCTCTGTTGGACCACTCTTACTGGTTTTCCCTCCCAGGAGAATCAGGCGCTGGATGTTCTTCTGTTGATAAAGTGCAGCCCCTCTACTTAATCGGCTATAGAATTCATCATCTGCCCTGCCGTCATGTAGCTCCTTTCCCAGGATCAAGACATCCCTGACATGTGCCGTCGTGGGTGTATTTCTGCCCAATCGCACCATTCTGAACAGGACCCATGCATAGGACCCTCCAAACGATATAAAAATCATAAGGTTAGAAAGAAACAGCATCTTAAACCCCTGCCGACTCAGGGCCTCAAGACGTCTACGGCGTCGCCAGCTTAGCATCATCCGATAAATCAATAACTTGCGAAATGGCAATGAGGATTATACATTTGCTGCATAAAATACCGATAAACAGCAGGAATCTATTGGCCACACATCCCCCCTTACCCGCACAGGCAGTCAGAACCTTTCCAGAAAATATCAAAGGAAGAGATTTTGCGGTCGGAGATCTGCATGGCATGTTCTCCAGCCTGGAAGAACTCCTGGAGTCCGTTCAGTTTGACCCTGAGATCGATCGCCTGTTTTCTGTTGGAGACCTGATCGACCGAGGTCCCGAGTCGCATCGCGCACTCGAATTCCTGGCCAAGCCCTGGTTTTACGCCGTACAGGGGAATCATGAGCGACTGATGCTTGAAGCGATACAGGAAGATGGCGACATGGATACCTGGCTACACATCAATGGCGGCGGCTGGTGGGTCAACATATCCGATGGCCTACGCGCAGAATTCATAGAAACCATCAAGGAACTGCCCATTGCCATCGAGATCCAGGTGGCTCAGGCCAAGGTCGGTATTATTCATGCCGATATCGCTCATGGCATGAGCTGGCCTGAGTTCATCGGCATCCTGGATGATGATGCCAAGGCCGTGAATTATGCCGTCTGGTCCCGAAACCGATTACGCATGACCGAGCTCTCCGGACAACCGGCGCCAGTCGATGGTGTCGACCTGCTCATCGTCGGCCATACCCCGCTAAAAAATGCGGTCCAGGTCGGCAATATCTACTACCTGGATACCGCTGCCGCTTACTCATCAAACTACGAAGATGCCAAGCTCAGCCTGTTACAGTTCTCTCCCGGGATTGAACTCACCGAATTACCCACCTCGGCCCTCACCCCCCTGGGCCTCTAACTGCTCCAGGGCCGACCTGATTACTTCAATACCCGCACCCTCTTTCCAGGCCTCTTCACTTAGTATCCTGCGCCAGTGACGCGCTCCTGGAACGCCATGAAACAGACCCAACATATGGCGTGTGACAAATTTTAACTGACCGCCTTCCTGCAACACCTCTTCGATATAGGGAAACATCTGTTCAACAATTTCACGACGGTTTTTGACTATTTGCTCTGCGCCATAGAATCGGTGGTCTACCTCGGATAATAACCAGGGCTGGTGGTAGGCCACCCGCCCCAGCATGACACCATCGACATAATCGATTTGCCGCTGGGCTGTATCCAGATCAGTGAGCCCGCCGTTTAGAATAATCTCCAGTTCTGGAAAGTCCTTTTTAATCTGGTAAACCCGCTCGTAGTTTAAAGGGGGCACCTCCCGGTTTTCTTTTGGGCTCAGGCCCTGTAACCAGGCCTTGCGGGCGTGAATTATAAAGATATCGCAACCTGCCTCCTGATTGACCCGAACAAAGTGATGCAGGGACTCATAATCATCCTGGTCATCGATGCCAATACGGGTCTTGATCGTCACGGGAATTTGAGTACCGGCACGCATCGCATCGACACATTCCGCCACCCGCTCGGGAGTGGCCATCAAGCAGGCGCCAAACTGGCCGTTTTTAACCCGATCACTGGGGCAGCCCACATTGATATTGACCTCGTCATAGCCATAGTCCTCCGCCATACGCGCACAACGTGCCATGGCCGAAGGGTCACTACCTCCTAGCTGTAGGGCCAGTGGATGTTCCGCCTGATGATAGGCCAGGTGCCTGTGATGATCGCCATGTAGCAGGGCCCCCGTAGTCACCATCTCGGTATAAAGCCAGGCATGGTGGCTAATCAGACGCAGAAAGTAGCGTGCGTGACGATCCGTCAGGTCCAGCATGGGGGCCACACAAAAGCGGCGACCGGTCTGAATCGGTTCAGGCATAGCGTTCCTGAATCAGGGCAAACAGCCCCAACAACCCCATGGCCTCCCCACCCTCGGGCCGTCCGGGACGTTCACGCAGGTTCCAGGCCATGAGATCAAAATGAATCCATTCCTGACCTTCCTCAATAAAGTTCTGCAGGAACAGAGCAGCCGTAATCGCCCCACCAAAGGGGGCCTTTGAGCTATTAACGATATCGGCAATCGTGCTCTTGATCTGTTCGTTATAGGCATCGTGCAGGGGTAAACGCCAGACCATATCGTTCCAGTCTGAGGCCCGTTCCTGCAACTGGTTTGCAAGCCGATCACTCCGTGTAAAAAACGCAGGAACCTCAGTGCCCAGGGCAACCCTTGCTGCACCGGTCAGGGTCGCAAAATCGATGAGCAGGTCTGGAGATTTCTCGGCTGCGCGAGTCAGGGCATCGCATAACACGAGCCTGCCTTCAGCATCAGTGTTATCGATTTCAATACTTAGCCCCTTACGGCTTTGCAAGACATCACCCGGTCGAAATGCATTGTCAGACACAGCATTCTCAACCGCAGGAATCAATACCTGCAGCCTGAGGGGTAGCTTATGCGCCATGATCATTTGAGCCAGCCCCAGGGCATGGGCCGCCCCGCCCATATCCTTTTTCATCAGACGCATGGCGTTCGCAGGTTTAAGATCCAGTC
>JANTGN010000186.1 GCA_024762895.1 Thiotrichales bacterium | reverse complement strand
TTAAACTCAATGGCGGAGCTGTTCCTCGTTGCAATGACCAGTTTAAAGCCCCGTGCCTTACGGGTCCTGCATTCATCCTGCCCTGCATCCAGTAATAAAGTCATTGCTGGTTCGATTTGCTCAGGATCCATCAGGAGCCAGATATACGCTAACAGCTCCTTGCCGATAACGACATGGATGACGGACTGTCCTTCGATTTCCAGGGCCTGATATTCAAGGATATTCCCATTCGGGATTTCTTTCATATTAAGGAGTTCTATGATCTGCTGAACCTGATCAGCCGACATAATTACTATCCTCACTGAGCCATCGCTTGCGTAGCTCCTCATGGTGACTTTGGAACCACTGCAGGGCAATGATCGGCATGGCTGAATCTACTCGGCCCTGCTCCAGCCATTCAAAGGCTGTTTCTGCAGGAAGAACGTGAACTCTTATATCCTCGCCTTCATGATCCAGGCCATGGATGCCACCGAGGCCCCGGGTATCGGTGCGCGCAACATAAAGATGTATTTGCTCGCTACTACTGCCCGGACTGGAGTAATAACGATGTATGGGCATCAGTTGTGTAATGGTGCAGCCAGCCTCTTCTATGGCCTCTCGGAGAGCCACGGCCTCGGCTGACTCATCGGGCTCCTGATAGCCGGCGATCACTTCTATTAGCCAGGGACCGGTCTGATCCTCCAGGGCTCCAATACGGAATTGTTCGATGAGCACCAGCTCGTCCCTGACGGGGTCATAGGGCAAAACGGCCACGGCATCACCTCGGTCCAGTAATTCGCGACGTAGTGTTGGAGTTTCTCCACCATTGTAGAGCTCATGGTGGATTTCAAGGGCGAAGAGTTTAAAAAAACCCTGATAAAGACTGGTTTTCTTGATTAAGGACCAATGCATGGCGTTATGATAACCGATGGACGAAAAACTATGCGAACAGATACTGGCCCTGCTGGGGAAAGAAGTCGTCATCGAAGGAAGGCATTTCCAGGTTCATGAACTCCTTAAAGACAGCCAGACCCTGGTGCTGATGCCAGTGGAACGATCGTATAGCATCCAGGCCGATCAGTATGGTGATCCACGCAGGCGAACGCATGAGACCCTGACCGTGCCAATCCGTAGTGAACTGGCCGATGAATTACACCCAGTGTTAAAACAGATCCTGGACCAGGTCTAATTATTTTCTTTTTTCCCTATTTATTCATTGCCTTGCAGATCTTTTTTAATGTTAAATATTATTTCCCTGTCTCGTAACAGGGTTAAATCATTTCATGAGTTCCCCGCCTGACAGGCTGTCTAAACCTTGTGCTGTAGAACCAAAATGGTCTCGACCTATACGCAACAACAACCAGATTGTAGCGATCTGTAATATGACCAGGGCGGATGAGAATCCGATATAAAAGCCATCAAACTTGGTGATAATGCCACTAATAACGAATACCTTGTTAAGTATAAAATGCCCCATTACCACCAGGGCAACACCGGGACAGATCAGGGCAAAGGCAACTGGTGACTTCTCCTCTCCGCCAAAAAGAGCCTGGAAGTAATTCATACGCTTCATCACCGCCCAGCCCATCAGTACAAACATAATCTGAATTGAAAAGATCACACTGAGTGACACGATATAGTTACCATGACTTAGCTCCAGTGTATGCAGGCCATGCCCAAGACGCATCATTGCGATTCCGGTTACGGTGAGTATGGGTATCACAACCCAGAGGGTAGGTAACGTGGTACGTGAAGTCCCTTCCCTGAACATATCGCCCATGCCGATAACCAGTTTGATCACGCCCAGGAACAGGGCAATCGTAATAAAGAACAGTGAACCGAGGAAGCTGAGTCCAATGACAATGTCTGTATTGCTCATGGCTGCTGGCGCTGCCAGTCCTACACCTGTCATGGCAAAGGTAAAACTGGGTAGTAATTGGGCCAGCGAATTATTGGCGGTGGTATCGAAGGAAGCATGATGCAACACGTGACTGAAAAAACTCAGATAAATGTGCAGCGCCCAGATACCAATTACCACAAAAAGAACCATGGCCAGAGGGAACAGGATCTCAATAAAGCCCCACAACCCGGGGATAAAGACCGCACCAACTATAAAACTTGCATTTATGGTCATGGCGAATGTCAAAGGCAGGGCCATGATCTGAGTATGGGCATTGGTTCCAATAATTTTTTCTACATTACCCTCGGCCTTAAATTGCTGGAATTGTCTGATATTCATCCATAGCCAACGCAGATGCAGCATGAAGAATATACCGATACCAGCGATTGCGGCGGTGATAATGGCCTGTTGGTAAAGTCCGGTTACCTGAAAATAGGTCATCCAGTCTTCATACACTGGAATCGGCTGATTCGGGTGTGGAACCCAGAAAAGCAGAAACATAAAGAAGGTGACCACGATTCCACCGGCGCCTAAGGGCGCAAGAAAATGTAGTGGTGACCAATTGCTAATAGTTTTCATGATATACCACCCAAAATACAATATTAGCTTTAGCTTATATGTTGGGCCGCTCACGGGTCAGTGACATTGTCACCTTAGTAAACCTGGTGAGTCATTTAAACTGACGTTTGAACTTAATGCCTGTATCAGGCCTGGTCAGTTGGGCATCAGGTTCTTTCTGAGTTCTTTATAATCCTCCCACTTGTCGGAAAACTCCTCGACGAACTCAATCGCCTTTTGTGCCCCCTGGCGAAACAGCCCTTCTCGATGAGAGATTGGCATATTGAAATCCAGCCAGTTATAGCTTTCGACGCTGCCGGTCTCAGGGTCGATATAGGTACAGGGAATGAATTGCACCAGATGATGGTAATCCGGGTGTTTTTTAACAAACTCATAATCGAGGGTATGGCGCGCACTATTGAATATGGCACCCGTGAGGCTTAGTAACGGTGCGCGACTACCATCTCCCGTCAGGGGTAATTTTGAGGGCGGCTTGTACCGGTTGTCATGCTCTAACTTGACCCCAAAGGTAGGTCGGCTGGGCACCTTGCTGTAATCGTGAAAGGCATCAATAGGGAAATTTGATGTGATGCCACCATCGACAAAGAATATGTGATCGGGAACATTACCATTATTTTCAATGGCCCAGTCCAGGCCGACCTTGTTCCATCGTTGATGCGCCTGGTTAGTGCTGGGTAAATCGGTGACCCGATAGGTCTCAAAAAAATAGGGGATGGACATGGAGGCGCGTGCATAATGGGCCGGGTTAAGATTGTCGGCATTATTCCAGTATATGTTGGCCATTGCTGGAAACTCCACCCGCGTTTCGGTCGTAATGTCCGAACTGATAATCACAAGCTTTCCAGGTTCGGGCTTCCAGCCGGGGGGCATTTCACGACCTTCGCGAATATGCAGCTTGGGTATGCGGTGCATTCTTGCCCTGAGTTCAGCGGTAGTCCTGATATTCGCAGCCGCAATCAGGTCGGTGAGCCAGTTTTGAAAGTTGTCACCCCGATTCAACCCATATTTCCTGATGAGCTGTTTTCTAACGCCCAGGTAACGGTAGATAAGTTTCAGACCTTTCCAGAGTCGAATGGGTTCACCGTCCAGGGCCAGCTCGATCAGATCGCGTGTTTTTTTTCGACCCTTGGGGCTGCCGTCACCATCAACGAAGTCATAGAAATTTTGAACACCCATCACTTCGAGCAATTTGGGACTTTTTTTCTCAGCGGGATCATCCATTGCCGCCAGTAACAGGGCATTAATAGACCCTGCGGAGGTGCCCCCGATACCCAGAAATCGTATGCCCATTTCTTCCAGGGCCCAGGTGTAACCGACAAGGGCAATACCCAGCATGCCCCCGCCCTCCATCACCAGATCAATATACTGATTACCTGCATCATCAAGTACATCACTAATGGCATGTTCGGAATTTTGTATTCTTTCTCTGACCCTGCTGATCTCTGAACGAAGAGCTGAATCATTAGTCAGTGCGTTGATATCCATGCTGGAACTCCTTGTTATTGGTTGTTATTACAAGGCTCGCTAAAACGAAAGCATTGTTAACCTTCAGTGTTTATGCGATTGGTTGACCTTTCGCATCATGCCGAAAAAAAAGGTTATAAGAATCACAAACAGAATTATGAGCCAGGGCCATGGGCAGTATGGGAAACAGGTAATCTGTTCACTGATAAGTTTCCTAATATCGAAGGCAGCTGGCTGGCGCTGCCATTCTCCGCTGAAATAAGAAAAATAAAACTTGGGCGGCACGGGTAATAAGGTGGTCTCCAGACGGATATAGTGACTGGAAAGATAGGCCAGATGTTCGTGGACAATAAGGTCACTGGATGGCGGGTTTGGAAAATAATAGACCCAGTGATCAGTCGGGCTCATGTAGGGCGCAATCTCAGCTGACATCGTGCTAATGCTATTCCTGTCATCAGCAAAAACAATCTCCAGATTCTGAAATGCTGGATGTAGATGGGTCATCGTGATAGGCGCAGTGGCGGGCATAGTGGCCCCACCGGAAATCGTTAACGCTTCAATATCACTCAGGTAAGCAACACCAGCGTCAACGGATTCTGCGCTGACGACAAGCTCTGCCTGAAATGGCTGATGAAATAGACTTTCAGGATATTCAGTGAGCACAAACGAATAACTGACGGAGGCCTGTGCGGTCAGAGGAAGCATAAAGACCGGGATGCACATAAGAAGGAATATGAACTTTAATGGCGAAAGTCTCAATTTACCTCCTATTATCTTTCAATCCCAGGTCTACGGCCGACGAGTTATATTTTCAAGAGTAAAAACAGACCGGCAGCAAAACTGGCCGCGCCAGCGATATAAAGCATCATGACCTTGTCCCCTTCTGACCCGGTCACGGCCTTAGAGAACTGGGCACTAAAGGAGCCGGACAGCTGATAGCCCCAGAAGGCGAGACCTGATCCGACCACCAGCAGGACCATTGCAAACATTTTTTTCGTATTCTTATTCGTTCTTGCCATTGGAGTAGCCCCGATGGTTCTGAAAAGCGTGCCTGTATCAATGTAACCACTTTCAGAAAGAACTATAGCTGAATTATTCCGATGTGAAACTTCAGCCCTGCAACAAGAGGGCCGTGACGGCTTCCACGTCCTCCGGGGTATCGACACC
>JANTGN010000185.1 GCA_024762895.1 Thiotrichales bacterium | reverse complement strand
GGGGTGCCGGTCAGACGCGTAGATGCCCGGAACCTGGATAAATTATCTTCGGGACAGCGACACCAGGGAGTGGTGGCACAGTATGAATCCGTCAGTCGCTATGGGGAACCGGATCTGGAGCGATTGATCGAAGAGGCTGCACAGCCATTGGTGCTTGTACTTGATGGGGTCACGGACCCCCATAATCTGGGTGCCTGCCTGAGAACTGCCGAGGCCAGTGGCGTCACACTGGTGGTAGCCCCCAGGGACCGGGCTGCAGGTCTTACCCCTACCGTGCGCAAGGTGGCGTCGGGTGCTGCAGAGCGTCTGCCCTTTATTCAGGTGACCAATCTAGCGCGTAGCCTGGAGAAACTAAAGGAACTGGGCCTGTGGGTAGTCGGCACCTCGGATATGGCTGATGAGGGGCTTTTTGAGGCCCGCCTCGAGGGGCCACTGGCCCTGGTCATGGGCGCCGAGGGCAAGGGCATGCGGCAACTGACGCAGAAGCATTGTGATAGCCTGATCAGCATCCCCATGCTAGGTAAGGTCGAGAGCCTGAATGTCTCGGTGGCCACGGGGGTGTGCCTGTACGAAATTGTGCGTCAACGTCAGACGGCCTGATTAAGGCCCACTGGATCACAGAAACCCGGATCTGGTCTAGTCTCTTCTGGAAGGGAATGGTGTCGATAGAATGTCATTCCCTGCCGAATCTTCATAAATGCAGGGCCATAGCAACCATGAGCCAAGAATTGAAAGACCTCAAACCCAAACAGGCCTGGCAACTGATGCAGGATGATCCCCGTGCCGTACTGGTCGATATACGCTCGAGCATGGAATACCTGTTCGTGGGTCATCCTGCCGGGGCCGTCCATATTGCCTGGATTGATGAGCCTGACTGGGAGATCAATCCACGTTTTGCCACGGAAGTACGCCAGTTGATGCTGGGGGGAAAGTCCTGTTCGCGGGATGATGGCTGTGCCCCGGTCATTCTGATCTGTCGTAGTGGCAAACGCTCCAGGGAAGCGGGCCAGGTACTGATCGATGCCGGTTTCAAGAGCGTTTTTCATGTCGATGAGGGCTTTGAAGGCGAACGTGATGAACACCATCATCGTAGTAGCCTGGGAGGCTGGCGTTTTCATGGCCTGCCATGGGAGCAGTGCTAAATCCCGGTCTGTGATCTATTAAAACCCTGATATAGATTGCGCCAACACCATATTTTCGCTAGAATCGCGCGTTTTTCCGGGGATCTTCCCGGATTCTCCTTGTCTCACCGGGTATTCCGGGAGGCTTTAATCCGTAAGGAGCTACAATGCGTCACTACGAAGTTGTGTTTCTGGTCCACCCTGACCAGAGCGAGCAGGTGCCTGCGATGATTGAACGTTATCGTGGCATGATCGAAGGCCAAGGTGGAAGCATCCACCGTCTGGAAGACTGGGGTCGTCGACAGCTTGCCTATCCCATCAATAAGATTCATAAGGCACATTACGTGCTGATGAATATCGAATGTAATCAGGATGCCCTGGACGAACTCGAAAGTGCATTCCGCTTTAACGATGCCGTTCTGCGCAACATGATGCTGCGTATGGAAGAAGCTGTTACTGAGACCTCCGTCCTGGCCAAGGATAAAGACGAAGGTGAGAGCGAGAGCAGCAAGCCTGCCGCTAGCGAAGAAGTCTCTGAAGAGACTGAAGTCGCTGCAGAAGCCGAAGGCGAGGAAGTTGCTGAAGAGGCTCCTCAGGCCGAGTAACGAAAGTCTCCATCATCGCCTGACAGGCTATGAGCGAGCATCTTGATTAAACGAAATTTTAAAGGATAGACAATGTCACGTTATTTTCGTCGTAGAAGATACTGCCGTTTTACTGCTGAAGGTGTCGATCAGATCGATTACAAGGATCTGGCCACTCTGAAGAACTATATTACCGAGACCGGTAAGATCGTACCCAGTCGCATTACCGGTACGAGTGCACGCTATCAGCGTCAGCTGGCTGCTGCCATCAAGCGTGCGCGCTTCCTGGCCCTGCTGCCATTTACTGATCATCATTGATCTCTAGCCGACCCTGAGTCGGCACTAGTCTATGTTTGGATCGCTTGGCAAGCTGGTCATGGCCGGACGTCTCCAGGCCGTGGCCATTGCTGTCACCTTTGCTGTATTGGCACTGTTCCTGCCGCCGTTTTCGCTGATTAGCGGCGCAGCGGTGGGCCTGGTGACGTTAAGAAAGGGGTGGCAGGCAGGTCTTTCTATCATCGGATTAGGAGCGCTGGTACTGGCGGTCCTGGGTCTGGGATTAGATAGCCCTATCATGGGCCTGAGTTATGGCCTGAGTCAGTGGCTTCCCGTATGGTTGCTGGCCCTGGTCCTGAGACAAAGCGGCTCATGGGCGATGACCTTTCAGTTGGGGGTCGGTGTACTGGCCGTTGCGGTATTAATGGCGCATGCCCTGATACCCGATCTGGAGCTGCTATGGCAGGAGCTGTTGAATAAGATACTGGAGCCGGTGCTACAACAGACCAGTTCCCAGGAGAGCGAAACCCTGAAGGCCGTGATACCCCAGGTATCGGGTCTCATGACGGGGATAATCGCAGTCTCTGTTTTGACGAGTAGCACCCTGGCGTTGTTGATGGCCAGGGCCTGGCAGGCCCAGTTGTTTAACCCCGGTGGATTCAGTAAGGAATTCCAGGCCCTTAGACTTGGAAACTGGCCAGCCATCGTGGCCGTGGTTTTTTTCGTTCTGGCAGTGCTATTGAAGCAAAGTAGTCTGCAGGAACTGTTGTTGTTGATCCTGGTGCCGTTTTTTTTCCAGGGACTTGCCGTCATGCATGCGCTGAATCGAAAGTTTGGCTGGCATGTGGCGGTATTGACTGTGATGTATGTGCTGATGTTTATAGCACTGCCTCAAATGATGGCCATGTTGACGGCAACCGGCCTCATCGATAGTTTTGCGGATTTCCGCAGGAGGCTGACTCCCAAGGTGGGTTAGCCGGCTTTATTAACACATTAAATTAAGGTGGGCATGATGGAAGTAATTCTTCTGGAGAAAGTGGAAAACCTGGGTGATCTGGGTGATAAGGTGGCAGTACGTTCTGGTTATGCGCGTAACTTCCTGGTACCCAGCGGCAAGGCAAAGTACGCAACAGCCGAGAATATTGCCGAGTTTGAAGCACGTCGTGCCGAGCTGGAAAAGGCCGCTGCTGAGGCCCTGGCCAATGCAAAGGCCCGCGGCGAAAAACTGGATGGAATGGAGATCACCATTACCATGAAATCCGGCGGCGAAGGCAAGCTGTTTGGTTCAGTGGGCACCATGGATATCGCCGAAGCCGTGACTGCTAATGGCGTAGAACTGGCCAAACGTGAAGTTCGTCTGCCCGAAGGCGTGATTCGTATGGCTGGTGAGTACGATATTGCTCTGCATCTGCATAGTGATGTTGATGCCAGCATCAAGCTGACTATCATCGGCGAAGAGTAAGTCTTCCCAATCCTGGTCGTTCTTTCTTCGGCCTGGCACGCCGCCCTCTCAGAGGGCGGTTTGTTTTTAGCGCACAGTTTTTCCACAGGCTTTCGACAGCTTGTTGCCTCCCCGTCAGCATTTTTTAGGGGTATCATCTAGAAACATTCATAGTAAGATTCCAGCATGGCAGAAATCATCAAATCCTCTTCCTTTCGCGGTTCAGTCGAAGATCTCAAGATTCCACCGCATTCTATCGAGGCCGAGCAGGCCGTGCTGGGTGGGTTGATGCTGGATAATAATGCCTGGGATCAGGTCGCTGACAGGGTCACGGAAACCGATTTTTATCGGCATGATCATCGGCAGATCTTTCGAGCCATTGCCAGTCTTGCCGAACGCAATCAGCCATTTGATGTGGTCACCATGTCCGAGTGGCTGGAAAGCAATGGTCAGATCAGTGATGCCGGCGGTATGGCCTATCTGGGGACCCTGGCCAAGGATACCCCCAGTGCCGCCAATATAGCCGCCTATGCCGACATTGTTCGTGAAAAGTCGATCCTGCGTCAGCTCATACAGGTCGGGACCGAGATATCGGAAAAAGGTTTTAATCCTGAAGGGGCGGATAGCAAGGCCCTGCTGGATGAGGCGGAAAAGAAGGTCTTCCAGATAGCGGAGCAGGGCGCAAGAAATAATCAGGGCTTTCAGGATATGCGCGAACTGCTGAAGCAGACCATAGAGCGTATTGAGATCCTGCATGAGCGTGATGACCCGATTACGGGTGTACCCACGGGCTATGATGATCTGGATACCATGACTTCCGGTATGCAGGGGGGTGACCTGGTCATAGTGGCCGGCCGTCCCTCGATGGGTAAGACGACATTTTCCATGAATATCGCCGAGTACGCGGCGGTCAAGAACAGAAAACCCGTTGCCGTCTTTAGTATGGAGATGCCCGGTGAGCAGCTGACCAATCGACTGTTGTCTTCCATGGGGCGTATCGATCAGCACCGCTTGCGAACGGGGCGTCTGGAAGATGATGACTGGCCACGTCTGACCAGCGCGGTGGGAATGCTGACCGAGGTGCCGTTGTTTATTGATGATACACCGGCCCTTTCACCGACCGAACTGAGGGCCCGAGCCCGTCGCCTGTATCGCGAGCATGGTGAAATGGGCCTGATTGTGATCGATTATCTGCAGCTGATGCAGACCTCAGGGGCATCCGACAACCGTGCCGCAGAAATATCGGAAATCTCACGGTCGCTTAAGGCGCTGGCCAAGGAACTGAGTGTACCCATCATTGCCCTGTCACAGCTCAACCGTAGTCTCGAACAACGGCCCAATAAGCGGCCTGTGATGTCGGATCTTCGAGAGTCGGGTGCGATCGAGCAGGATGCCGATTTAATCGTCTTTATCTATCGTGATGAGGTTTATAACGAGGATAGTCCGGATAAGGGAACGGCCGAAATCATCATCGCCAAGCAACGTAATGGTCCCATCGGTACCGTACGCCTCACATTCCTCGGCAAATACACGCGGTTTGAGAACTTTACGCCCGAGGTCTACAGTAGCGATTCTTTCTAGGACGTGGACCTCTATTCATGATTCGCTCAGCCCAGGCTGTCATCGATCTCAAGGCCTTGCAACATAACCTGTTACGCGCCAAACAGGCGGCGAGTCACAGTCAGGTCATGGCCGTGGTCAAGGCCGACGCCTATGGTCATGGTCTGGTCCGGAT
>JANTGN010000184.1 GCA_024762895.1 Thiotrichales bacterium | reverse complement strand
CGGTTCTGGGCACGTTGCAGACGTTTGTCGGTTCGGACGATGCCCACATAGTCCCACATAAAACGGCGCAGTTCTTCCCAGTTGTGAGAAACGACCACCTCTTCATCCGAGTCGGTTACTCGTTGTTCATCCCATGGCGGAATAGTCCATTCATGTCCAGGCTCTGTCAGGCGGCTGGTGATGTCCTCAGCGGCCGCTTTGGCAAAGACCAGGCATTCCAGGAGTGAGTTGCTTGCCATACGATTGGCACCATGCAGGCCTGTATGCGCTGCCTCACCAATCGCATAGAGGCCGTGAACATCCGTCCTGGCCCTGAGATCAGTCATGACGCCGCCACAGGTGTAATGGGCCGCGGGGACTACCGGTATGGGGTCTCTGGCAATATCAATGCCCAGCTTCAGGCAGCGGGCATAGATAGTCGGAAAGTGGTTTTCCAGGAATTCGACCGGCTGATGACTAATATCCAGGTACACGCAATCTTCACCCAGCCGTTTCATCTCATGGTCGATCGCACGTGCGACTATATCCCGAGGTGCCAGATCGCCGCGGCTATCGAATTTGTGCATAAAACGCGTGCCATCAGAGAGGAGTAGTTTTCCTCCTTCACCGCGCACCGCCTCCGAAATGAGAAAGCTTTTGGCCTTAGGGTGATAGAGGCAGGTGGGGTGGAACTGCATAAATTCCATATTGGCAACGCGGCATCCCGCGCGCCAGCCCATTGCAATGCCATCCCCCGTGGTACCGTCGGGATTACTGGTATAGAGGTAGGCCTTGCCCGCGCCCCCGGTAGCGAGGATGATGAATCGGGCGCGAAATACCTCAACCTTGCCTGTCTCAAGGTCCAAAACGTAGGCGCCAAGGCACTGGTTGGGGCCTTCATGGCCCAGCTTGCGGCTGGAGATCAGGTCAACTGCGAGATGATGATCGAACAGGTCAATGTTATCGTGGGCGCAGGCAGCCTCAATCAGTTTGGATTCAATGGCCCTGCCAGTGGCGTCCGCGGAGTGCACCACCCGCCGATGGCTATGTCCCCCCTCACGAGTGAGATGGAGTTTTCCATCGGCTCCCTCGCGACGCGTGAAAGACACGCCGAGCTGGATTAGCCAGTCAACCGCCTCCCGACCATGTTCCACGGTAAAACGCACGGCCTGTTCATCACAGAGTCCCACCCCGGCATCCAGGGTATCCTGGATATGGGATTCGGTTGAGTCATGGTCTTCGTCGAGTACGGCAGAGATGCCGCCCTGGGCATAGTAAGTGCTCCCGGCGTAAAGGGGGCCCTTGCTGAGGACGGCTACACTGGCCCCGGGGGACAGATGTAGGCAAAGACCGAGCCCGGCTGCGCCGCTACCAATTACGAGTACATCATGGGTGTGTATGGCCATAGAAGTCTGAAACTGTTAGTTAAGTGATAGATTTTAGACCTGGTTTTTTGTCATTCTGGCCCAATCTTGAGTATTATGCACCGGACAAAATGAATAAACCCGGAATTCCTCTTTTTCTTGTGAACTTTTACCCTAAAAAGCAGTCTCTTATGCCAGGTAGGCACCCATTTCTCGTTATGGAGTACGTCTAATGGGTTCCGAGGTGACGGATGCCGAACTGGTCAAGCGTGTACAGGCAGGTGATAAGTCGGCCTTTGATCTACTGGTACTGAAATATCAACAGAGGATCATCAATCTCGTGTCACGATATGTTTCGGATCATCATGCAGCCATGGATGTCTCTCAGGAAGCCTTTATCAAGGCCTATCGTGGACTGCAGAATTTTCGTGGAGAGAGCGCCTTTTATACCTGGATGTATCGAATTGCTATCAACACGGCTAAGAATTATCTGGCATCGCAGGGTCGAAAGACACCTGATTTTGCCGTAGATGCTCAGGATGCTGAGCAATTTGAAGGAGACTCAGCCCTCAAGGAATACGCCACGCCTGAGAAAGAGATGATGCGTGAAGAGATTCAGGAGGCAGTGACCAGGGCGATCGAAGGCCTTCCTGACGACCTGAAGATTGCTATTACGCTTAGAGAGCTGGAAGGGATGAGTTACGAGGAGATAGCTGAATCCATGGATTGCCCGATTGGAACAGTAAGATCGCGCATTTTTCGAGCCAGGG
The DNA here is from genome assembly GCA_024762895.1 of Thiotrichales bacterium. Classification (GTDB taxonomy): domain Bacteria; phylum Pseudomonadota; class Gammaproteobacteria; order J044; family J044; genus JANTGN01. The sequence goes on along the minus strand of JANTGN010000184.1, from coordinate 3,060 downwards.
AGGCCATCGATAAACGTTTGAAGCCCCTGATTGATTAACATGAAGTAAGTATGCGAGTGATTAAATGACTGCCAATAAACAAGAACGCCTGTCAGCACTGATCGATGGCGAAGTTACGGATTTTGAACGTCGCCGTCTTATCGACGAACTCCTGGTGAATGACGATGACAGATCCCAATGGTCAAGAGCCCATCTGATTGGTGATGCCATGAGAGGCGAATTGCCCGGGAGAATTTCTCTGGGATTTGCCGCATCGGTACGCGCCCAAATCGATCAGGAGCCGGAATTAAAGAAGAGGGCATCAGCTCCTGTCTGGCTTAAGCCTACTGCCGGATTTGCCATGGCTGCTATGGTGGCGGTGGTCTCCGTTCTGAGTCTCCAGTCTATTGTGGGTTATGAGGAGGCGCCGACAGGTCTCACCCCTATGGCAGCTTCAACACCGACTCCAGTGGCTCCTAATAATGCCAATTTCAGGCTGGCCAGCTCACCCGCCCCTGAAATCGTTAAGGAAGGTGTGAGCTCAAATGAAGTTCAGCAGCGTATTAATCGCTATCTGGTCAATCATTCAGAATTTGCGACACACCCAGGAGTTCTGCCCTACGCTCGAATAGTCGGCTATGAACAAACCAAAGAATAGGATATTCGTAGTGCGCCCTGGTGTTCTGATTCTATTGTTGATGCTTGCCCCTGCAGTTCTTGCCGATGAGGGGGAGGTCAGGTCATTGCTGGAGCAGATGCGTCAATCACTCCAGCAGAAAAATTTTGAAGGCACCTTCGTTTACATGAATGGTAAAGATGTTGAGACCATGCATGTGATTCATGAAGGGGGTAAGGTCAGAGGTCGCAGTTATGTCAGGGCCATGTCTGGTGACGCTCGAGAAGTGTTCAGGGATACCACCTTCCTGACCTGTATTACCCCGGAAAACCGCACCGTATTTCGCGAGCCCATTAAGGATGATGAGGAATTTATCCTCCCGGTCCCCGTCGAGCATTCTGCCCTGAAGGCTTACTATCGGTATCAGATGGGCGACAAACGCAGAATTGCGGGTATCGACTGCCAGCAGGTTCGCATAGAACCCCAGGATGACCTTCGATTTGGCTATGAATACTGTATTGAGCTCGAGAGTGGCATCCCTTTGCGTATTGCCACCCTCGGTCACGATGGCAGCGTGATGGAACAGGTAATGTTCACGAATATTGCCTTTCCTGAATTCATTGATCAGCAGGTATTCAAGGTTCAGGATAAAATCCAGGGTTATACGGTTTCAGAGGCATCCAAACCCAAGCTATACAAAGAAGAAAGCCCATTTAAATTCAATGGCTTGCCAGATGGTTTTAATGTTAAGTCTGTCTATTATCAGCCCCCCTCCGCCGATGATGGCGAGTTTTACCAGGTTATTCTTAGCGATGGGCTGGCAAGAACGTCGTTGTTCATAGCCGCAGAAGATCATCTTAGTGAACCCTACCAGGGCATTATTCGATCCGGCGCGATCCATGCAATGGTTCGTACGGCCAATGGCTCGGTGATGACGGTGGTTGGAGAGGTCCCCACCAAGACACTCAAGGCAATCCTCAGTGCTGTCGTAATACCGGTCCAATGATTGAGGAAAACGGCGTCGTCGTTGGCCTTAAAGGGGAGTGGGCTATTGTTAAACCCATTACCAGTGGTGGATGCTCTAGTTGTTCTGCGAACCAGGGATGTGGAACCGCATCGTTGGCGCGATTTTTTGGTCAACGACAACAGCAGCATTACGCACATAATCCGCTGCATGCCAAGCCTGGTGACAGGGTCGTTATGGGCCTGGAGGAAAAGGCCCTGGTTTCTGGTTCACTCCTGATGTATTTACTCCCATTGCTGTTCATGATCATGGGCGCCATCTTCTTATCCAACTGGGTCACAATCCCTGGTTGGGGTGCGGATGCAATGGCCTCCCTGGGTTTGGGTATGGGCTTGGTCTTGGGTCTGGGCATCACCAGGGGGCTGTCTAACAGGATGCGAAGGCAACTTTACCCCAAAATCATGCGCATACAGTCAGGCTCAAGATAGCCTTTTTACCCCGAAATTGTCATAATCGCTCGATATTCGGGTAATCTCTCAAGTGGATAGAATTATGAAGTCTTCATCCTTCAAGCCGTTGTTTTTACTTGTGCTTTGTTTATTTGTCGCATCCGTTAATGCGCGTGACAATGGTCTGCCCGATTTTACTGAACTGGTAGAGCAGTCAGCGCCGGCGGTGGTCAATATCAGTACCACCCAAAAGACCTCGCTTGCAGAGCATGTGGGCCCCGGATTTGAAATGCCTGAAATCCCGGAGGATGCGGGCCCCCTTGGAGACCTGCTCAAACGCTTTTTTGGTGAAGGGCAGGATTTTCTGGATGAATTCGATACAACCTCCCTGGGGTCGGGTTTTATCTTTTCTCGAGATGGTTACGTAGTAACGAATTACCACGTGGTTAAATCTGCCGATGAAATCATCGTCAGACTCAGTGATCGCAGGGAGTTCAAGGCCGAGTTGGTGGGTATTGATGCCATGAGTGACCTGGCATTGTTAAAAATTGAGGCCGATAATCTGCCTATCCTGAAGATGGGGGATTCAAAAAAACTCAAGGTGGGGGAATGGGTGTTGGCCATTGGCTCTCCCTTTGGGTTTGATTATTCGGCTACGGCCGGAATTGTGAGCGCCAAGGGGCGTAGCTTACCCAATGAAAATTATGTCCCCTTCATTCAGACTGATGTTGCCATTAACCCGGGTAATTCGGGTGGTCCGCTATTCAATCTTGATGGCGAAGTCATAGGGATTAATTCCCAGATTTATAGCCAGACCGGTGGTTTCATGGGGCTTTCTTTTGCCATTCCTATCAATGTGGCACTGGACATCATTCAACAGCTCAAGAAAACAGGCCATGTTTCTCGTGGCTGGCTGGGTGTCTATATCCAGGAGGTTACCCGTGAACTGGCTGAGTCATTTGGGATGAGGCAGCCGGAAGGAGCGCTCGTAGCCCAGGTGATGAAAGACAGCCCTGCGCAAAAGGGTGGTCTACAGGTAGGCGATATTATTC
>JANTGN010000183.1 GCA_024762895.1 Thiotrichales bacterium | reverse complement strand
ACCATGAGCAGGTTGTGCCCCCCGGCCGCCGCCACTTCCAGCGCGCGCCGGGCAAGTTGTTGTCCACGAACATCGGCCAGGTCGGGAATGTCACGGTCTTGAACGGCAAGCTGGTCTGATTGATGCGGCCGTATCGGCTTCTGGCCACCGAGATGGGCACAGACCTCGAGTAGATGCCGTGCCGGGTAGATGCAGGCCGACTGGATCAGGGCGGCCTCATCGGCGTTTTCCAGGGGAAGTACACATTGTCTGTCTGCGCGCACGGCCTGCCAGGCGGATGGGAGCATACCCTGTACCGAACGCAAGGCGCCATCAAGCGCCAGTTCACCATAGAACTCATATCGATCCAGTACGTCTGAGGGTATCTGGCCACTGGCGGCCAGAATGCCGAGGGCAATGGGCAGATCAAAACGCCCGCCGTCTTTGGGCAAATCGGCCGGGGCAAGATTTACAGTAATGCGGCGTGCGGGAAAGTCGAACTGGCTGTTCTGAAGGGCGGCCCGAACACGGTCTCTACTCTCCCTTACCGCAGTTTCAGGCAGGCCAACAATAGAGAAGGCAGGCAGGCCGTTGGCCAGATGAACCTCGACACAGACCTCGGGGGCATTGATTCCTTCCTGGGCCCGGCTGTAGACAATTGCCAGTGACATCAGCATTCCTTGCTGTTGAATGAATAAATCGCATCATATCAGTGTCGGCCAGGCTGGAAAAGCTGGACACTGACGGCCCTGGGCTTCCTTACTGGTCCGACTCCAGGCGTTCGATACGTTCCTGTAATTCTGAAAGCCGCTCCTGGGTGCGGGCCAATAAGGCCTTTTGTACCTCGTATTCTTCGCGGCTGACCAGGTCCATTTTCTGGAAGCTGGAATCCAGCAGGGCGCGTATGTTCTTCTTAATATCCTGCGTGAGCTGGCTGTCCCCCATGGGGAAGAGTTTGGCCAGTTTATTGACCAGTATGTCTAATTCTTCTGTTTGAATCATGTTTTTGACCCCCTTGTGGCACTGTATTGGTGCATTTTAGACTTAAATGCACAACAAGGATGCATCAGTGGTTTGTAATATTACTTTCATAGAACTTGGCAGGAATGACATTGTAGGTGTTTTATTTCTAAGTGTCTGTAATTTTAAGGTTAAATCATTATTGGCACGTATCCTGCTTTTCCATGGGGGAAGCAACAATTGTCTAATCCTACTAGGAGAACTAAGTAATGAGTTTGATTAAAAAAACAGCCCTGGCCACTGCAATCGCTGGTTCACTGATGGCGAGCTCAGCAGCGATGGCTGAATTCAGCATGAACGTGGGTGCCACCAGTAACTACATCTGGCGTGGCATGACCCAGACTTCAAATGGCCCCGCCATTTCTGGTGGCGTTGATTACGCACACGATTCTGGTTTTTATATCGGTACCTGGGCCTCAAACATCGACTGGACTGGTGTTCCCGGTTATGAAATTGATGGTTACCTGGGTTACGGCATGGAGTTCGCCAAGGACTGGTCATTTGATGTCGGTTACGTCTACTACGCATACCCGGTTGCCAGTGATGAAACCGAGGCGGATTTTGGTGAGCTTTATGGTTCTGTTGCCTGGACTGGGCTGACCTTGTTTGGTGCTGTTCAAACCAACTCGAAATACGATTTTATCACTGATGGTACTGGTTATTACGATGCAGGTAAGGATGTTAATGACAAGGCCTATTACGTGTCTCTGGATTACCTCCTGGAGTATGGCACCGGTTGGTCCAGTGACTTCCTGATTGGTTACTACGCTGGCGATATGATCAAGGAAATCAACAATGGTAAGTCTTACACCCACTGGTATGTCGACGTGACCAAGAGCACCGACTATGGTGATGTGACCCTGGCCCTGAGCAAGGCAAACTGGGATGATTCAGTGGCTAATGGATTCAGTGCAGGTGAAAAAGACCTGAACGATCCTCTGGTCTCTGTTTCCTGGTCCAAGGGTTTCTAAGTAGCACCGAAGTACAGTTTCACTCCTCCATCTGGGCCCGCTTTTGCGGGCCTCTTTTTTACCAGATAAATTGGCGCACCAAATAGGTGCGCCTAAGGTTTTTTTCTGGTGCGGCGTTCCTCAAACCTTGAGCGGCAGTCGTGTAACTTATTGTTATTAAATAATTAAGTGGTTTTGGCAAGGATCCTGCATTTATATTGGGCGCGTATTAAATATACCTGTGACCCATGGCTCACAGACAGTTTTTGATTAGGAATTAGGGAGAACTTTAATGAAGCTTGTTTCAGCAATAATCAAGCCCTTCAAGCTCGATGATGTCCGTGAGGCATTGTCCGAGATTGGTGTACAGGGCATCACGGTGACCGAGGTCAAGGGTTTTGGTCGCCAGAAGGGTCACACCGAGCTTTATCGTGGTGCAGAGTATGTGGTTGATTTCCTGCCCAAGGTAAAACTTGAAGCAGGTGTCGACGACTCACTCGTTGACCAGGTGGTTGAGGCCATCTCCAAGGCTGCGAACACCGGCAAGATCGGTGACGGAAAGATCTTCGTCTTCCCGATCGAGCAGGCCATTCGTATTCGTACCGGTGAGACCGGTTCAGAAGCACTTTAATCGATCTTAGCGGAGGAATTTATTGTGGAAGCACAAATAACTGAAGTCGCCAATACGGCAACTCAGCTCGCCTATGCCCTGGACACCTTCTACTTCCTGGTGTCGGGTGCACTGGTTATGTGGATGGCGGCAGGTTTTGCCATGCTGGAGGCTGGTCTGGTTCGCTCCAAGAGTGTGACCGAGATCCTGACCAAGAACATCACCCTGTTTGCGGTGGCCTGTATCATGTACATGATCGTAGGCTATAACATTATGTACCCCTCTGACGGCAATGGTTATTTCCCCTCTATCAGCTTCCTGCTGGGTGGGGATAATAGTGTCGAAGACGTACTGGCCAGTGGTGGTGATATTTACTACTCTGGTATGTCCGATTTCTTCTTCCAGGTCGTGTTCGTAGCGACTGCGATGTCCGTAGTATCCGGTGCCGTTGCCGAGCGTATGAAGCTCTGGTCATTCCTGTTGTTCGCGGTTGTATTCACCGGTTTCATCTATCCCATGGAGGGTTACTGGAAGTGGGGTGGTGGTTTCCTCGACGCGGCCGGTTTCAACGATTTCGCCGGTTCCGGTATCGTGCATCTGGCGGGTGCCTCTGCGGCCCTGGCCGGTGTCCTGCTGCTCGGTGCTCGTAAGGGTAAGTACGGCAAAGACGGTTCCATCAACGCGATCCCCGGTTCTAACCTGCCGTTGGCTACCCTGGGTACCTTTATCCTGTGGCTGGGCTGGTTTGGATTCAACGGTGGTTCAGAGCTGATCGTCTCCAACATTGATGAGGCCAACGCCGTAGCCCTGGTATTCGTCAACACCAACATGGCCGCTGCCGGTGGTGTCGTGGCTGCCCTGATCACAGCACGACTGATGTTTGGTAAGGCCGATCTGACCATGGCCCTCAACGGTGCCCTGGCAGGTCTGGTGGCCATCACTGCAGAGCCGCTGGCTCCGTCTCCTGAGTGGGCTACTATTGTGGGTGCCATTGGTGGTGTCATCGTCGTCTTCTCCATCATTACCCTGGATAAGTTGAAGATCGATGATCCTGTCGGTGCGATTTCCGTGCATGGTGTTGTGGGTATGTGGGGTCTGATCGCAGTGCCTATGTCGAACGAAGATGCTACCTTCGGCGCACAGTTACTGGGTCTTGTGACGATCCTGGCCTGGGTATTCATCACATCTCTGATCGTCTGGTTCGTGATCAAGATGGTCATGGGTATTCGTGTCAGCGAAGAAGAGGAATACGAAGGTGTGGATATCGGCGAATGTGGTCTGGAGGCCTATCCCGAATTCACCAAGGGCGGAGCCAATTCCTAACGCTTTGCCTGTCAGGGAAGATTCAGCGGGTGCTTCGGCACCCGCTTTTTTTTGTGCTGTAAAAAGGGATAATGGCCCATTAACAGATAATAATGAACACCTCTTCCATGAACTCATCTCGCCCCCTGTTTGAAGTCGACGAACTACGCACTAAACATGTGGGGCCGTTAAGTCTTGCGCTGGCCCGGGGTGAAAGCCTGGTTCTGAGTGGCCCCTCGGGCACGGGTAAAAGCCTCCTGCTGCGTGCGATGGCCGATCTTGATCCGCATGAGGGCAGGGTACTACTTGATGGCAGGGAGCAGTCTGAATATCCGGTAACCGAGTGGCGCCATCAGGTGGCGTATCTGCCAGCAGAGTCTGCATGGTGGGCCGATACCGTGGGCGAGCATTTTAATAACCCACAATCTATCGCCTGGAAAAAACTGGGTTTTGAAACTGTGGTCAGTGACTGGAACATATCAAGGCTTTCCAGTGGTGAGCGCCAACGCCTTGCACTGTTACGCATGTTGGAGAATCAGCCTCGTGTCCTGCTGCTGGATGAACCGACCGCCAATCTGGATGCAGAAAACACCGCGTTGGTGGAAAGCCTGGTTGCCGATTATCGGGATCATTACGAGGCGGTGATAGTCTGGGTGAGTCATGACAGGGCACAACTCGAGCGTTTGCAGGCCCGTGTCATAGAGTTGAATAAGCCTGAAAAGCCGAGAGGTGACCATGACGAGTGATGTGATATCCCTGACGGCGATTGATCTCGGACTCGCTTCCCTGCTGGTACTGGCACTGGCGGCATTTACCTGGAAACAGGGGGTGAGCCGTTCGCTGCTCATTTCCGCGGTACGCATGGTCCTGCAGTTATTGCTGATTGGCCTGGTACTGAACACCCTCTTTGATCTGGCCGCCTGGTACTGGGTATTACTCATGGCAACCGTCATGCTGCTCTTTGCCGGACGCGAGGTAACGGCAAGACAGAAACGCCGTTTTAAGGGTTTCTGGGGAATGAGTATTGGCGCCCTTTCACTGATGGTCACTACCTTTGCCATTACGACCTTTGCACTGACCACGGTGGTGCAGCCCGAGCCCTGGTACACCCCACAGTATGCCATTCCCCTGCTCGGTATGATCCTGGGTAACAGCATGAACGCCGTGGCCCTGGCTGTGAATAACATTACGACCAGTGCCTGGCAGCAACGGCATGAGATCGAGGCGCGACTTATGCTGGGGCAGAGTGCGGAAAAGGCCATTACCAAGGTTCGGACCGAAAGTCTGCATACCGGGCTAATTCCCATTATTAATGCCATGGCGGCATCGGGCATCGTCAG
>JANTGN010000182.1 GCA_024762895.1 Thiotrichales bacterium | reverse complement strand
GTCACGGCCACATCGGCCACCGGCACCTGCCAGGGACCGACCATCTGATCACGTGCCACCAGACCCGTCACCGTGCGATCCCCAATGGTAATCAGAAAGCCCTTGGCAGCAACGGCAGGTAGCCTGAGGACGCGTTCGGCTGCCTCATTGATATCAATCGATGAGGTATCGAATTCAGGTTTCCGAAAGGGGTGATGATGGACATCCCGCAACATCTTGGGTGGTTTGCCCAGCAATACCTCCATGGGCAGGTCGACGGGTACATTATCGAAATACCCATCACCCACTAACAGATGTTGTTCTTCGGTGGTCTCACCCACGATCGCATAGGGGCAGCGTTCACGCGCGCAAATGGCTTCAAAGGTCGACAGACGCTCGCTATCAATGGCCAGGACATAGCGTTCCTGCGCCTCGTTGGACCAGATCTCCATGGGTGACATGCCGGGTTCATCATTAGGTACGGCACGCAGCTCTATCTCGCCACCTCGGCCACCGTCATCCAGGATCTCGGGAATGGCATTAGAAATACCACCGGCACCCACATCATGTATCGACAGAATGGGCGTCTCATCCCCCAGGGTCACACAGCGATCAATGACCTCCTGACAACGACGCTCCATCTCGGGGTTGCCGCGCTGAACCGAGGCAAAATCGAGGTCTTCGGCGCTGGCCCCGCTGGCCATGGATGAAGCGGCACCTCCGCCCAGGCCGATCAGCATAGCCGGCCCCCCAAGGACGACCACGGGGGTGCCCGGAGGCAATGGTTGCTTCTGAACATTCTGCTCGCGAATACTCCCGACGCCACCCGCAATCATGATGGGTTTATGAAACCCTCTCAGTTCCTGGCTGTCCTTTGGCCCGGGCACTTCCTCTTCATAGGTACGAAAATACCCCGCCAGATTCGGGCGCCCAAATTCATTATTAAACGAGGCAGCGCCTATGGGGCCTTCAATCATGATATCCAGGGCAGAAACGATTCTTGAGGGGCGACCATGATCCGTTTCCCAGGGTTGCTCAAAGCCGGGGACCAGGAGATTGGACACCGAGAAACCACAAAGCCCTGCCTTGGGTTTGGAGCCATTTCCCGTAGCGCCCTCATCGCGAATCTCACCTCCGGAGCCTGTCGCAGCTCCCGGGAATGGAGAGATAGCCGTGGGGTGATTGTGCGTCTCCACTTTCATGAGGATGTGCAGATCCTCTTCCCGCGCGCCATATTCTCCCGTTTCAGGATCCGGCATAAATCGTGGGGCACGAAATCCTTCTATCACCGAGGCATTGTCACAATAGGCGGAGAGGATACCCTGGGGGTTCTTGTTATAGGTATTACGGATCATGCCAAAAAGGGTCTTGTCCTGCTTCTGGCCATCGATAATCCAGTCGGCGTTGAAGATCTTGTGCCGACAATGCTCGGAGTTTGCCTGGGCAAACATCATCAGCTCAACGTCCGTTGGGTTACGCCCCATGGCCTGATAGTTTTCGGCCAGATATTCAATTTCATCGGTCGAGAGGGCCAGCCCCAGCTCGGTGTTTGCACGCAGCAGAGCGGCAGTGGCATCGCTACTGAGATCGATGACCTTCATCGGCGCCGGCTCGGCGGTACTGAACAGGGTGACCGCATCATCCAGACTGCCCATCACGGACTCGGTCATACGGTCATGTAACAGGGCGCTAATGATGTCCCGATCACCATTAGTCAGGGCTGAATCCAGACTGAGGCTATAGACGATACCCCTTTCTACACGGTGAATGGTTTCCAGGCCGCAGTTATGCAGGATATCCGTCGCCTTACTGGACCAGGGCGAGATGGTGCCGGGCCGCGGCACGACCAGGATCTGTTCGCCACGGGGCAATTCCTCTAACTGCTCCTCTCCATAATCGAGCAGGCTATCCAGCACATCGCGCTGAGATGTCTCGAGCTCGCTTTCCAGGTCCACAAAATGGACATAGGTAGCTTGCAGAGACCTGAGCCCCGGGATGCGCTCCCTTAGTTGGTCACGTAATTTCTGGAGACGAAAATCGGATAAGGCGGGACTTCCCGTAAGGATCAGCATAAGTCACTCTTGAGTGCGTCAGAGAATGGTGAATATGATACTCGGAATCCCCCTTTAAATGCAGCCCCTGACAGGGCCTTCCCAGCGAATCAGAAGAATGGCATGCCAAAGACAAGACGATAAATCCTCACGCCATTACTTACACGCACGCCCAAACCGATACGCGGTTGCTGGTAAAGTGTATTCTTCTTAATCTGGGTGGCTCCCCAGGTAAAACCTATCTCATTCTGAATATTATAGGAATCAAGCTGTCCCTTATCATTACTGATCAATAGATTTTCCGAATAAATGAAATTCTGGTAATGCACGGCCAGGTCAGTCTGGCGGTTAAAGATGATGCCAGTACCAGTCAGGGGGACATGTATTCCACTTTCCAGCCCGGTGAAAGAATCGTACTGGTCGGTATCCAGATTCCGGTATCCGGCATTGTAAAGGCGGTTTCCCAACAGAAAGGGATGTCCGGCAAGACTAAAGTTGAAATAGCTCTTTAAACCAATGCCATAAATCGCATTCGTCGTATCTGTCCCGAAATTTCTGCCCGCCCCCAGGTCCACAAAAGGGTGCAGACTCCATAAATCATTCATGGGGACCCTGAACTCTACCCCTGGCAATACGGTGACGGTATCAAAGCCACCGGGGAGATTACCGCTGGGCAGATCTTCTTCAAAGTCATAATTAAAAAAACCAATCGAGACTGGCACCTTAAAGTCCAGCCCCCAGCTCCTTTGCTCGGGTTTTATGAGCGGGAAGGCAATCGGGATATTGAGTACCCCCAGGCTATCTCCCACTGCCGTGGTATAGATCCCTGTTCCCAGATAGGCGGCATAGGAATAATTGGGTTCAAAGATGTAACTTCCTCTACTTTCCGGGGCCGTCAGCACCAGCAAAGCCGCAAGGATGAACATCCTCGGCATCCTGGAGTCAAATTTAGTCCTGTAAAGAAAAATGCCCCCGCCCCTTGAACTTCTCACGCATACCCCCATCTAATTAAGTGCTAAACATAGCATGACACTCACCCCGCAAAGGGTTAAGATGGTCACGAAATGCCGGGGGCGACCTGGCTTCGACGTGGGTTACAAAACCTGCAGGTGCATGTCGAGGTGGCAGCGTAGCCTCGTTAATCCAACAGCTGTTACTTTATAGTTGCCAACGACGACAACTACGCTTTAGCAGCTTAAGTCTGCTAACCTCTGACCAGTATTTGCTTGTGGGTCTGACTCAGAGGTCATCTACACAGGATCGCGTTCGGACTTGTCTGTGATTCGAGCGTTAAACTTAAGGCGGGCTCGTTGCCAGCATCCCTGTTCGTCGGGTGGCCGGTGATTAAAACCAATTGACGAAACTAAGCATGTAGTGCCTGGGGCAGAGGATTCGCGGACGCGGGTTCGATTCCCGCCGCCTCCACCAACAAAACAAAGCTCACCTTCGGGTGGGCTTTTTTTGTTTGAGGCGGTGTGGATGAGAGCCCGCGTTCGGGTTCGACGAGCAGCGCCGGGAGCGCTGCCGAACTGCACACAGTGCAGGCCCAAAGGGTGAGGTACAGGGATGTACCGAATATTCCCGCCGCCTCCACCAACAAGCAAGCCCCCACCGGGCGGGCCATTGTGTCTTGGTGGTACGGGTAAGCCCGAATTCGGGCTCAATGAGCAGCGCAGAAAGCCCTACCAAACTGCAGGGACGCCTCTGTACAAGACTCCCTTTCCTTCAACCGAATATTACCTGAGATCAAATTAAGTAAAACAACGTCTCTGTGAATATAGCCAATCTAATCAAGTCCCTTTATGATAAAGCCTGATTAATTCACACAGACGCACTAAGTCGATACTGAGGCTCTCGGGATGATCATTAATCAGCTCAGCAAAACCAGTATTACTTCGTTAATTCTTATAGTACTGCTTGCTGGTTGCCAGCCGACCGTCTATCTGATGCCAACCCCCGTTGCCTTCAGGAGTGGTGAACACGATCCTTTTCAGGGCAAAGATGAGGCGGAACATACCAGTGACTCAAATCCTAATATTGTCACTGTTGCGTATGCGACCAATCGACTTCCAGCTAATACCGACAAAAAGCCCTATTACTCCAGGCAGTATGATGAACAACTTCGAATGGGGATCGTGTCCTTACGTATAGGTCCTGAAGGCTTGTTATGGGAAGATCTACATGCGGCATCCACGACCACAGAGCGTTCTGAAAAGCTGAAAATCAGTATTGAGAAAGTCACCCCCATGGGGAGCATAGATATTCATGCGCCACTGGATGAGATTAGTGACGATCTAAGGCAATACTTCAATATTATTAACCGTGTTCTCGAGGTCAGTCTCATAAAAGACCTTACCATCTATGCCCATGGTGCAAACAATGGTTTTTATCGCTCCACTGCCCAGGGGGCTCAGTATCAGTATTTCACGGGTAGAAACGCGCCGGTTATCGTGTTCTCATGGCCATCTGCCGAGAACATTCTCTATTATTCCAGGGATGTCGTTCAGGCCAGGGAATCGGCCCCGGTTTTTGCGCGCTTTATTGAGTTAATCGCTCACCATACCAACGCAAGAAAGATCAATATACTGTCCTATAGTGCAGGCTCGCGCCTACTGGATCGAGGTATGACCGTCCTTGGTGAAAAATATGCTGATCAGCCTGAACAGGGCAAAAAGAACCTACGATTGGGTGAGGTCTATTTTTCTGCACCCGATGTGCAGCAGGAAACATTCCTGACCAGCCTGCCCAAATACCTTTATCTCACCGACAATGTCACGGTAACCATCAACAATGAAGACTCCGTACTCAATATTGCGCACAAATTCGAAGGCAATGCACGTTTAGGCAGGCCTGACAATCAATCTTTCAGGACAGCCGAGAACCGTGAATGGTTCGTCAAGACAATTAATTCACCCCGCCTGGATATTATCAATGTAAGTGCCTCAAAAATTCCTGAGTTCAATAAAGGAGCTCATGATTATTGGTACGCAAATCCCTGGGTTAGTACGGACCTGTTGCTGCAGCTCAATTTCCACGTCCGTCCCGGCAAGCGGGGACTCAGGGATTATGAAACCGAGTTTGGCTCCTGGGTCTGGTATTTCCCACCCGATTATAATCTTCGGGTCAACAGGGCACTCAAGGCGTTAGATCTACCAGGCTCTGAGGAATAATCA
>JANTGN010000181.1 GCA_024762895.1 Thiotrichales bacterium | reverse complement strand
TTATGTATGGCGTTAATGGGCTTCGAACCCTCGGTAGACAAATAATATGACTGGTTCGAGCCGAGGCCTGCAAGGCCGAGACCGACGACCGCAGGGAGTCCATCCCTCCGCTATATGCTTCTGTATTACCTAATCCGACTACCAAAAAGGCCCCCGTGTTATGGGGCCCTTTTTTATGTATGGTGTTAATGGGCTTCGAACCCTCGGTAGACAAATAATATGACTGGTTCGAGCCGAGGCCTGCAAGGCCGAGACCGACGACCGCAGGGAGTCTATCCCTCCTTTGGCATCTGCTCCATTCGCTACTCTGGCGAACCCCCCCCCTGTTGTCTTCCCATATAATAATGAACTCATCGTTGTCGAGGTCTTAATGTATATATTGACGTCAGGTAGGGACCATGAATTGCTGCCAGGAAATACAAAGGTACTTCTTGATCTTTGACCCGTATTGAGCCTTAATCAGTAATGTATTCTCTAATGGTCAATGCCAGGGAAGTGATGGCGAGGCATGATGTTTAGTTCTTTATTATTTTACCAAGCGAAAAGTTCGGGGCTTTTACACAAGCCCCCAAACATTGGATAGCAGGCGGGTGAAAATCCTCATAGTCGATGATCATGCCTTATTTCGAGAGGGGCTACGCCATGTCCTGAATGCGTATGATGAAGAGGTCAGTATCGTAGAGGCATCTGACTATGATCATGCCTTGCAACATGCTTCCGATAATCCTGATCTTGACATGGTTTTGCTGGATTTGAATATGCCGGGGAAAGATGGCTTTGCTACGCTGGAAAGCTTTACGAGGCTTTTTCCCGCATTGCCCGTTGTTATCATCTCAGCGTCCATACTACAAAGTAATGTTCAACGTGCCCTGGATGCAGGAGCCGTAGGTTATATCCCTAAGGATACGACCAGTGCCGTTATGCTCAGCGCCTTACGTCTGATCCTGTCTGGTGGTATTTATGTGCCGCAAGGCCTGCTCAATTCTCAGGGTAATAGTTTGGATCAGAATGGTTCTCATGAATCAAGTTTAACGGCACGTCAGGTTGAAGTTTTGAATCTCCTTGTTCAGGGTTGTTCCAACAAGGAAATAGCATCAAAGATGGATGTCGCTGAAGCGACCGTGAAGATGCATGTCACGGCCATACTGAAAAGTCTGGGCGTCAATAATCGCACGCAGGCCGCAATGGCGGCTGAGAAACTGGGGTTGGTAAACTCATCCGTTTAGTAATTGGTGATATGGCCTGTATAATGGATATGACGCAGAAAAGTTCGTAGTTTTAACGGTGCGATGGGCTTATGTAATACCTGGAAGCCGCTATCGTTCACTTCGCGCAGACGGTCTATCGCGATATCACCGGTAACAATCAGGCCGGGAATCTCCGGGTTATAGGCAGCATGTATGGCATGGATTGCCTCAATGCCGGTACGTTGTTCTCTTAAGCGATAGTCAGCCACGATAGCGTCAGGAGATCGGTCCTGGTTTCCAAGCTTTTCCAGGGCTTCTTCCTGATTAGTGGCTGTGATTACGTCACAACCCCAGATCTGCAAAAGGCTTTGTGTGCCTTCGAGTACGCTGATCTCATCATCGATAATAACAATGAGTTTTTCTCTGCCAGGGTCCTGATCCTGTTCAACAGGCTCGGCCCCAAGTGCGCTGATTTCGTTGATATTGGACTTTTTTACGGTGATCGAGAATCGGGAGCCCTGGCCGGGTTTCGATTCAACGCTAATCGGATGTTCTAGCAACTTTGCTGTACGGTGCACTATGGCCAGGCCCAGTCCAAGTCCCTTGCCACGATCTCGTTCCGGGTTGCTGAGCTGATGGAACTCTTCAAAGATGGCACCTAGTTCTTCCTGTGGGATGCCAACACCCGTATCAATGACATGAATATGAATTAAGTCATCTTCCTCATCACACTCTATACGTATGTTACCCGTATCGGTGTAACGGATGGCATTTGAGATATAGTTTCTGAGTATCTGCTCAAGTAATGTTGGATCGCTATAAACAGCAAATGGACAGTTGCCCCAGCTCAGATTCAGGCCCTTTTCTCTGGCCTGTGCATTAAAATCATTCGCCAGTTTTTCGAACAGGGCCTCGATGTCAAAGCTTTTCATTTCGACCTTCATAACACCAGCCTCTAGCCTGGATATGTCCAGCAGGGCATTGAACAGACTTTGCAGGGCCTGGGTCGATGCCTTAATTTGATCAACCACTTTACGCACTTCGGGGTACTTAATGGACTCATCCAGTACAGAAGTAAATAGCATTAAGGCATGCAGGGGCTGGCGCAGATCATGGCTTGCTGCTGCAAGAAATTTTGATTTGGAAATATTGGCCTGCTCGGCTTCATCTTTTTGTTCCCTGAGTTGTTCCACCAGGTCTATGTTTTCAAAGCGCAGTTTAAGGGATTCTTTTAAAGTGCGATTTATGTTAATCCCAAAATAGGATAGGGCAATGATATAGGCAGCCGACATCACCCCGAGTGATATTTGAATAGGCTCGCCGACCATGATCAGTTTAATGAGTATGGGGATCATGGTGACGGGAAAATAGGCCAGAAAGGCCGGCAGGTAGGTGGTCAGTGATGAAACAGCACCTGCCCCCATGCCGACCAGAACAAATAATATGAGCAATTGGTATTCCAGTTCCTGTTCCGGGAACAGGATGGCTCCACCGATTCCCCACATGAGCCCTGTTACACCGGTGCCGATGACGAAATACCGTGCATAACGTTGAGCATGCTCTGGCTTGAAGTTATGTCGATAAATCAGGTAGGTAAAAAATCGAGCGAAAAATATGATCAACATGAGACCCATCCAGATGGTGAGCGCTTTTTGCGACACGACCTCCCAGAGTCCATAGGTCAGGGCAAAACTAACCGCAAGATTAACTATAAGAATTGGCAGTAATGTCCGGTAGAGTATTTTTATCTGCTCAACGAAGACCTCATGTTCCTGTCCATTATGATCGCTGTTCAAGGCGTTGACTCCATCTCGCATGGGGGTAGATTTTTGGTCTACATCTTTTAAAGCATGTTTTCATCGCATGTTCTAGTCATATGAATGAAATATTGCTGATTAATGAAGAGGCCCCCTTTTAATTCTGTTTTTGAATACAGACGAAAGTATAGGGGCTGTACAGACTTCTGGCTTATAGGCAAGCCTGTCTTGGTAACCCATACTCACTCCATGAGCAACTAATGCGCTTCGTGTAAATGGCATATAGCACCCTATTAATAACCAGATGAATTTGGAGCTTTAGCTGATGCCTATTTTTCGTATCGGTTATCGCACTCAATACAACTTGCAAGGGCAGGGTGCTGGTCATTAATACACAGAAGCGTCAGGGATAGAGCATAAGGTGATTGTCATGAAAACAAATAGGGCCTTTTTTGACTTGCTGGGACAGCCATTAGTCATGGCCTGTTTCCTCGCCTTGATGTTGCTGGTTTACATACCCACGGTTTTTGCTGGTCCGGAAGGACGAACCAGGACCTTTTGTAGCAATCTGTTCTATAGCGAGACCAGGGCCTGTGGTGGACACCTGGAACCGGCCTGTACCAGTGGCTCTGCCTGTGATGCAGGTATTAATACCTATTCAGGTTCACCCTTCCCCAAAACGATCAATTGTCCCTCGCCTATACCCGACGAAACCATCAGTTCAGGTTGCTATGACCAGCGGCCGAGTTGTGCGGATTGTAGTGGGCCCGGTCAGGTTCCTTGTCCAGTAGAAGCAGCAGCCTACTGTACCGTTGGCTGTGATGAGGGGTTGACCTCTAATCCCACGACTACGTTGTGTGAAGCGCCAGGCACCCCGGGTAGCCCCTGTGGCCCCGGTTATCCCTGCGGCCCCGGCCTGAGCTGCGATCCAACATCGTTTCAGTGTGTTGCGCCAGCACAGGCGGGAGAATCCTGTGCTAATCCCTTTGTGTCCTGTGCGGAGGGTCTTCAATGTACCCTGGCACTGGAGTGTGCGCATGAACCTGCACGACTGGGTGAGACCTGCGATGTCACTGCCCCTTGTGGTGAAGGCCTTTTCTGTCAGCCTGGGGTGCCTCAGCGTTGCCAGGCCCTTCGTAAGCCAGGCGAAGGTTGTTCCATTGTGAACCCCTGTATTGAGGGTGCCAGTTGCGAGGCCTGCCTGGTGGATGGATGTAACGCACCCTTACAGTGTTTCTGGGATGCCAATAATGGTGCAATCTCGGAGCAGCAATGCCGAACCCTGTATTCACCGGCCTTGCATAACGGTGCAAAAGACGTTGGGGGTGCCATGACCTATGGAGGTGGTAATGAAGCGGCCGCCATTGTGGGAGAGAGCCAGGAGTTTGGTGTGGCCTATGGCATCTATGATGATGAATATGGCTGTTACACCACCTTATGTGGCGGTATTAATGCCGATATCAGCATCGAGCATTTTGCCAGCGTTGGGCTCTATCTGACCTTTGATGATGTGGGTGGTTCTTCATTCGCCAATGTGCAGGAAGCGCAGTTGCCGGGCAATCTCCTGAATTTTTCTACCGCCCAGATCTATGGTCGTGACCCTGGTGCGATTATCCCGAATCCGGTATTAATCGGAACCGCAGATGCCTTTTCGGTAGGTATAGGTCCTAATATCTTACCCTTCTCAGCCGGTAGTCTGTTGTGTGAGACGGTCCTGGATCCTGTGGATCCGGAACCTGGTTCAGGGACTACTCCAGGTTCCGGAAGCGGGCGTGAGTACATACCTCCTCCTCCCTTTATGACTTCGAGGGGTTATGGCTCCCTGGGCTTTGATGGTAGTAATGACAGACTGGTGCTCTCCGATCCTACAGCGCTGTCGGCATTTGAGATGAGTGATGCCATGACCCTGGAGGCATGGATACGCCCCGATCAGGCGAGCCAGGATCTGACCATCCTGAGTAAGGAAGGGGAGTACCAGCTTGGTCTCCTGAATGGGGAACTGGCCTTTAGTATCGCAAATGACAGTCCAGGCTGGTTCTGGACTCGTACCGGATATTTTCCCCCGATCTATCTCTGGACGCATATTGCCCTGGTCTATGGTGATATCGGTGGTGTTAGCGAGCAGCGTGTCTATGTGAATGGGGAACTGGCACATCGATCTGCAGCCCATGGGGTGATTGGTGACCGGCATCCTGAAAATCGTGAATTCCAAATCGGTGGCCGGGAAAGATACAGCACGACCTATTCGGGTCTGATTGATGAGGTTCGACTCTGGTCACGTG
>JANTGN010000180.1 GCA_024762895.1 Thiotrichales bacterium | reverse complement strand
GTGAGTATGATGATCGGCTCATTCCGGGCCAGCGTTGCGGACTGGCTGGAAATGACCCTGCAAAGCGATCTGTATATCTCGGCGCGATCGGAAGAATCATCGCGGGCCGAGGGTATTCTGGACCCTGGCTGGCTGGAAAAGATACAAACGCTGCCGGGCATCGACTCCATCAGCACGGGTCACCATGTCACGCTTCAGACCGAGGGTCTGCCGGTGCCAATGCTGGTCTTACAGCCGGGTAATCATAGCGCAGGGGGCTTCAGGTTCCTGAGCGGCAATGCAGCCACAATATGGGAGGCGTTTCTGACAAAAGACGTCCTGCTTGTGTCTGAGTCCCTTGCCTATCACCGGCAACTGAAGCCAGGAGATCGCATTCTGGTCAAGACCAATGATAGCGGCTGGGTGCCACTGGTAATAGCGGGTGTTTATCAGGACTACAGTGCCTCCCAGGGTATGGCGGTGTTACCTCGCCATGTCTATGAACGGTATTGGACCGATCGTCATATAAGCTCGATCGGTTTATTACTCAACGATAATAACGACGGCCAGCTCTTAAAACGCCAGCTCGAACAATGGGCCGCAGAAAGCAGCGAGCCCGTAGTGATTCGATCCAACCGGGAGATACGCGATTATTCACTGGTCATCTTTGACCGTACCTTTGCCATTACCCATGTTCTGCGCCTGCTGGTCGTGATCGTGGCCTTTGTCGGCGTGTTCAGTGCCCTGATGGCACTGTTCCTGGAAAAAAATCGTGAATTTGCGATTCTACGAGCCACCGGCTTTACCCCCGCCAGTCTCCGCCTGCTGGTGCTATCGCAGTCGGCCTTTATCGGTATACTCGCGGGCATCCTGTCCCTGCCGCTGGGCTGGATCATGTCGACCATCCTGATCGAGGTCATCAACCAGCGCTCCTTCGGCTGGACCATGCAGAGCCATTTTTTTATGGCCATTCCCTTTCAGGCTATCCTGCTGGCGGTCATCGCCGCGCTCCTGGCCGGCCTGTACCCAACCTGGCGGATCAGCCAGGTCTCATTACGCGAGGGATTAAACACCTTATGAAATCTCTCCTGTTCTTGGTCACCATTCTTTTTCTTAGCGGCTGCAATCAACAGACTGAGCCACCCTCTATGGATCTCAATCAGGCCCTGGGCGGATCGCCCGCTGAAGGTTTCCAGCGAGCAGAATATCCAAGGGCATTCCATTTCCCCGAAGATCATGCCGCCCATCCACAGTTTCGTAATGAATGGTGGTACATCACGGGTAACCTAAAAGATACGGTGGGTCGGCATTATGGTTATCAGGTCACGTTCTTTCGCATCGCCCTTTCACCGCAACCCCCATCGAGCACCTCACCCTGGGCGACCAACCAGGTCTGGATGGCGCATGTCGCCCTGAGCGATATCCAGGCAAACCGTCACTGGCACGATCAGCGACTTTCAAGGGGCGCCGTCGGCCTGGCAGGACAAAGCCTTACGCCGTTTAAGATCTGGCTGGAAGACTGGAAAATTATCGGTAGTGAACAGGGGGACTTTCCCTGGACCATCGATCTATCCACCGAGTCCTTTGCCCTGAATTTGCAGCTCAGGCCACAAAAGCCCATAGTCCTGCAGGGTGACGAGGGCTTGAGCCGCAAGAGTGCTGAACCCGGCAATGCCTCCTATTATTACTCCCTGACACGGCTAGAAACCCGGGGAAGTATCCTGATAAATGGTGAATCAGTAAGCGTTCAGGGATGGTCGTGGCTGGACCGTGAATGGAGCACCAGCGCCCTGGCTGCCGACCAGGCTGGCTGGGACTGGTTTTCTCTTCAGTTTCAGGATGGAGAGGACCTGATGTTCTATCGCCTGCGTAAAAAGGATGGCTCTACCGACCCGCAGAGCGCGGGTAAATGGGTCCCAAAGAATGGGGACCCTCTGCCACTGTCCAACGATGACGTGGTACTCACCCCCCTACGTTACTGGTCATCGCCAACCGGCCCTGTTTATCCCATTGCCTGGGAGATGCAGATTGCACGATTTGATCAGCGATTCCGGGTGGAGGCATTGATGGATGACCAGGAAATGAAAACGGGTATTGTTTACTGGGAAGGCGCCGTAAAGATTCTTGATGCAGGCACAGGGCAGCCACTGGGCTATGGCTATCTGGAGATGACCGGGTATTAATCATACCCCATTCACCCCGAGCAATTTTCAAATATAACCCAGGCATAAAAGACCATATTGAACTATTCGCCAATGTCGAAGGGCATTTTGTACATTACACTAAATAGCCTATGCTTATGACACGATCACTGGATTCAATGAAGCGAACGGATAGCTGACGCATGACTCAAGCCTCCAATCTGTCGTTATGTGGAAAACCAGAATGGATTGGGCGTGCTGACTGCAGGCATTGCGCTATTCGAAAGATGATGCTGTTTTCGTCTCTCGATGAGAGTGCCTTTGACCATATCCTGGAGCCCATCGACAACCTGCGCTTTGGACCCAAGGCCTGTATTTATACCCAGGGTGGAGATAGCAACTCCATTTACTCCATTCGAAATGGACTCGTCAAACTGACCCAGAGCCTGCCCGATGGCACACAACGTATCGTACGCCTGCTCGGACCCGGAGCCGTCACCGGTCTGGAGGCGCTGGTGGGTGAGCCCTATCACCATACCCTGCTGGTCTGTCAGGAGGTCGATATCTGTCGCATCCCCATTGAAACCATGATTCAGCTGGAAAATGAACACCCTGATTTTAGTAAACAGGTCATGAAGTACTGGGAACAACATCTTAATCTCGCGGACCGATGGATTATCGAATTATCATCCGGTCCAATCAGAAACCGAGTGGTGCGCTTTCTCCTCATGTTGCTTGAAATCAAAGGCGATCAGAATGATACCGTCAGACTCCTCAGTTACGATGATATGGCAGCAATCGTTGATACCTCACGCGAGACCTTTAACAGGGTCATCGCCGACCTCAAATCCATGGGCCTGGTTCAAAAAGGCGAATCCCCTAAAGAGGTACAGTGTGATATCCAGGGCCTGAGGGCCCTGCTGGCCCCATAAGCTAAGCATTATTTTCATGATCAATCTGACACGCAGACAACTGTTACGATATTCTCTGTTAGGTGCATTAAGCACGACCCTGCCCCGGACTATGCTGGCCGACTCCCCCCCTCGAGGAACAAGACTCGAGTTGCTTGCAAAACCCGATGCTCGGGGGATCAGGCTCCCACCCGGTTTCAGCTCACGTATCGTTGCCCGCTCAGGACAAAGGCCTGTGCCGCACAGTGACTATATCTGGCATAGCGCTCCGGATGGTGGTGCCTGTTTTCAAACCAATGACGGTGGCTGGATCTATGTCTCTAATAGTGAACTGGGACGGGGACAGGGTGGTGCGGGCGCCCTCAGGTTCAATGACCAGGCTGATGTGATCGATGCCTATTCGATCTTGAACAGGACACACCAGAACTGTGGTGGTGGTGCAACACCCTGGCAAAGCTGGTTATCCTGCGAAGAAAGGCCCAGGGGACTGGTCTGGGACTGTGATCCCAGCGGTTTAAGGCCCGCCATTGCCAGACCCGCCCTGGGCCTGTTCAAACATGAGGCCGTTGCCGTTGACCCGGTACGCCTTCAGCTCTATCTCACGGAAGACATGCCGGATGGCCGACTTTACCGCTACACACCGGACTCGATAGATCACCACTCAATACCTGATCTGAACTCAGGCAGCCTGGAGGTCGCCAGGGTCAGCGGGAAACCAGAGGGTATGGTTGAATGGATCCGACTACCAGACCCTACAGCACAAAAACGACCGACACGTTACCAGATACCAGGTAGCACACCCTTCAGGGGCGGTGAAGGTATTACTTATTACGAGGGCATATTGTTCTTTACTACCAAGGGAGATAACAGGGTCTGGAAATACAATATTGCGGCGCAAAAAATCGAAATACTGTACGACATTGAGACCCACCCTACACCCGTGCTTAGTGGTGTCGACAATTTAACAGCCTCACAAAGTGGCATGCTTTATGTTGCTGAAGACGGTGGCAATCTGCAGATTGTTGTGATCTCACCCGATAAGCGAGTCTTTCCCATAGTGGAAATGGTGAGCCATGATGATTCAGAACTCACCGGCGTTGCCTTTAATCCCAAAGGCGACCGACTGTATTTTAGCTCACAACGTGGAACAAAAGGAATATCCAGTAACGGCGTGACCTATGAGATAAGGGGTCCTTTCACATGAACACGGCCAAAGAAAACAACCCATCTCATGATGCAGAATTAAAGACGGATGTTGAATCCTGCACTTGCACAAGAGTAGACTGAAGTTGTGAATCGATAGAGTCAGAGATGCAAATATTCATCTGTGATGATGTCCAGTAAATTACACTCAATCAAGGCATCAGCTCATGACAGGAAAACTTACAGAACAACAGGTCGCCAGTCTCAAACAGGACCTACTGGATCGTTCAGGCGCCTTACTTGAAGAAATCAGACAGGAATTGCTGAAATACGACAGTGAACCCTACCAGGAACTGGCAGGCAGCGTACATGACCTGGAAGAACAATCAGTTGCAGATTTGCTCGTTGATCTCGAACTGGCAGATATCGACCGTCATGTCGAAGAGGTCAGAAGTATCGAGGCCGCATTGTTACGTATCGCTAAAGGGACTTACGGTGAATGCCTCGAATGCCATGCGCCTATCCCAATCGAACGTCTGCAGCTTAATCCGGCAGTTAAACGTTGCGTGACCTGCCAGGAACAGTACGAGAAAGTCCATGCGGGCATGGATCATCCCTCGCTTTAAAAACCACTGGCTCATTAAGCGCGAGTATTCATCTCCCGGTGACGCTCCATTGTGATGAGTCAGACCAGGCCGGAGAGTTACTCGATTATGATTTCCGACACGTCATCTACAGCCAGCATACCGGCCAGTTCGCCCTGCCCATTGTCTATTGGAATACGCCTTATTCCCCTGCTACGCTTGGTCCTGATGGTCTCCATCAGATCATCTTCTTCACGAGTTGTAACCAGGTCATAAGATAGCGCATTACCCACGGTAACAGATCCTGGGTCAATGGCCTTTGCTACTATTTCGATGATGATGCCCCGGTCCTGAAATAACCTGATCGCTATACCGTGACACAGTACAGGGCCAGCATCAATTTCCTCTTTACAAAGGATTCATGAATTACCTGTATCCCGGCAAACCTGAATAGTCGCGTACAGGATTAAAGAACAGTCAGGGCAGCTATGGCATACCGTATTGAACTATGCTCCAATATCCAGAAGGTTGA
>JANTGN010000179.1 GCA_024762895.1 Thiotrichales bacterium | reverse complement strand
GGGGGGGATATCAGCGAGATCAGGAAGATCGACCAGTCGAGATTTAACTATCTTCTGAATTACGACACGCTCGCAGGCAGGAACGCCCAGAAGGTCTTTACCGAGCTTGAGTGGGAATAAGCAGTTATCAATGCAACTGGGAGGAAGGAAAAATGACCCTGGAACTGATACGAGAAGTGCTGGGCTGGTCCACATTGATGAACTTTGCCCTGCTGTTATGGTGGTTCGGTTTTTTTGCCCTGGCCCATGACTTCGTCTATAAACTGCATAGCAAGTGGTTTAACATCCCCGTCGAAAAATTCGATGCAATACATTATGGCGCTATGGCCGTATTCAAGTTGTCCGTGATCCTGTTTAACCTGGTGCCTTACCTGGCGTTATGTATTGTGCTTTGAAGAAATATTTGGATTGCTATTAACCTAAAGCAAACTCAACGATAACCAGGATAAAGAGCTGGTTTGTGTGCTGATCCAGACACGATGTCTTGCGTAAACTGATCAGTAATGTTCAGTCAAACAGCTACATAAGAATTTCTTCTGACTCAAGCAGGTTCCAATAGATCCGTATAGGGGGTCAGTGAAGAGTTGTGTTTGACGCGATAGCTAATCTGCTTGTATACAGCCTGTTTGGTCTTGATGATTTGTTTTACAAAATGAAGGCTAATTGCTAAAAGCAGAATTAAAGATTATCGATAGTAGTTTTTAAATTTAATGTTTGCTAAACAGTCGACTGAAAAATCCACCGGCGGTATCGGTCACTGGATTGCGTAGAATATTAATCAGTTGATTGATTTCAATGCCGAACCGTTCCTGTTCTTCATTACCTTTCAGACGATCCTGGATCTGCCTGGTGTTATGCCCTTTTTTAAAAGCGGCGTAGGGCTGTTCTTCCTCGCTCACCTCGGGTGCTATAGGTGCGATGACAAGGAACTCGGTGTTGGGTTTACCGGGATTGATCTCGACGACCAGGAAGGTGGCGAAGACGGCGATATCGAATTCTTCGTTGCCACTGAAGCGATACAGAAAACCTCCCTGGTCTTCAAACAGTTCTTGTGAGGTCAGGGCGCCGGGGCGATGCCACTGGGGGTCGGCCTCGGCCAGTTCCTTACGACCGACATAGTCAGCGAGTCGATATTCGTTTAACCATTCGGAATCCTTGCCGAGGATTTCGGGTATAGGCTGCATCTGGTAGATGGCCTTTTGTAAGGGGGCATACTGTAGTCGGCCTGGATTGATTTGCTGGTTCATGTTCTGTTGATTGTTGAAGGTTTGAGGGATTATACCGGTTTTCAGGAGAGGCTTGGCCTCAGGGATTGCAGGTGTATGGGTGAATATTGCGATGAGTTCCTCAGGCGGGTGGTTGCATACGCTCCATCAGATAGCAGAGACAGTCCTGGCGCACCACCTGTTCATCCAGGGTGAGCATGGAAGGCATGACCGGGCGGCGCAGGATGAGGTAGCCATCATTGATATCGAAATACTCGGGGGTGACGATCTGGCCATTCTCATCTCGTGCCACCGGGCAGCTGCCAGATTTGTTGACGGCAGCCCACTCGGTGCCTGCCGGGATCTCCCGAAAATTCATGTGATCCAGGTCTTCGTTGAATCGTAAGTCGGCAGCATCGTCGCTAAAGCTGAAATGCGTCTCTTCGGGCAGGGTGACCTGGGCCACGGTATGGAACAGGTCGAGATCATGTTCCGCCACAGGATTGTCGGGGATGCTGGACAGGTGCAGGCAGGCATCAAGGTAGGTGATGGCATGTTCCACACCATTGGGCTGATGGGGCTTGCCGCATTCCAGGGTCGTGGCGGGGCAGAGCTCGGCCATGGCCATGGACTGCACACCGCTGGGGCGTATGAAATAGACAACGGTGCGTCCGAACAGGGTGGCCAGCTGCAGGAACTGGTGATCGAGCTTGTTGACGCAGGCGTAATGAGGATTCAGCCCGGTATTATTGTGTACGTCCACACTGGCAAAGACGTTGCGGCCGCGCATCTCATCCACCAGTTGGGCCATCATGCGGTGTTCGGGAGTGTCCTCATGGGTATCACCTCCGGGCCAGACGCGATTATAATCGGGCTGGCCATCCAGCCGGCGCAGACCGTGTCGGGCGGCCGCAACATTACCGACAAACAGAGACAGGGCGCGGGGTAGTTCCTTGTCTTTATATTGCTTCAGCAATTGCTGTATGGCCAGCAGGCCGGTGTCTTCATTGCCATGCAGGAGCACGGAAACAAACAGGGGCTCGGGCCTTCTGCCTGGCAGGTGAATCAGCGAGGGTCCGGGCAGGTATTGCCACAGGTCCCTCGCGCTGCATTCGAGGAAACCCTCGGGTAGTTGTTCCAGACTATTGAGCAGATCACTCATTAAGCTATAAATCCCATTCGTGGACCGGTCGATCAGAACTCTGATAATGCAGCATGGCGGCGGTCAGTTCATCCATCTTCCGGCCATGGGCCGTGCAGAAACGACGCTGCCACTCACTGCCATTCTGGCCGCATTCTACACGCTCTTTGATAATCCCGAGGTAATACTCGCAATCATCCCTGTCCAGGCCCAGCTCATCCAGTCCGGTCCGGGCCAGGGGCAGGAGCTTTTCCAGGATCAGTTTACGGATATTAGTGTGTCCGGTGCCCGGCCAGTCGACCTTGGCGTTCAGGCCATTTTTTGCGGCCTTGTAAAAGTTATCCCGGGCCTGGGCAAAGGGGAGGTGCTGGTCCAGTTCAAAGCGCATGAGCCCCTGGGCCAGCCCATAATAAAAGGCGGCATTGGCCATACTGTCGGTGATGCTGGGCCCCGATGGAACGACGCGATGCTCGATACGAATATGTGGTTTGCCCTTGCTATTAAAACCAATCAGTGGACGGTTCCAGCGCCAGATGGTTCCGTTATGCAGGCGCAGGTGGGCCAGTTCGGATTCCGGATCATCAAACTGGATAGGTAACAGGGCGGGGAAGTGTTCCAGGTTTTCTACAAAGGCCTCGAAGATGGAATGTCGGGCATATCCGCTACCAAAGCTGACCCGGTGTAAAGGGCCATGAGAGGCGGCATCGATTCCACCGACCTCGACCGACTGTTCAAACAGGGGAATACGCGTCTCCTCCCATAACTCCCGGTCGAACAGATACGGTGAATTGGCGCTGGCCGCGACCATGGGTGCAGAGGCGATCATGGAGGCATTGTAATAATGATGGGCCTTATCCGCCGGTACCTGTATGTGGATCTGGAACGAGGTGGTGGCGGCCTCCAGCATCACCGTGTCATGTGTCTCACTGAGGTGTTCCGTACCTGTGATCTCCAGGTGCAGGGGGGCACCACCCCGCGAGTTCAGAACCTGTTCGTTCAGGGCGCGATAACGACGCATGTCTGACATGTTATCGAGGTTGAGGTCGGTAGGCTTGAGCGTGGGCAGGATGCCCGTAATGAGGATTTGACTATCCAGCGATTCGGCACAGGCCCTGGCCTGCAGTCCGGTACTGCGTAGCTCTTCGTGTAGATCACTGAGCACCTTACCCCGCAGGGCGTGGGGATGGGTATTGAGTTCGATATTGAATTTCGCCAGCTCGGGCGAGGCCAGTTCATTATCAAAGCGTTCCAGGAATGCCTGGTTAACGGGGCTGGGGTGGTAATCCTCATCGATCAGCCAGGCCTCGATCTCGAATCCTGCAACAGGTTCGCTATCATCCAGGTGTCCGGTCTCAAACCAGTCTCGTAGTAACTCAGTCTCCAGACTGAGCCGCTCCCTGAATCGCTTAAAGTCGTCCTCACTGAAGTGGGTAGTGTGGATCTCCTGGCCCATAGGCACTCCGAAATATTTTTATTCTTTACATCCTAAAGCATGATCCTGCGTTAAGTGTTGATCTTCGGCAAGGATCTTGTCCGGCTTACGGGCCGGGCAACAGCTTTTTCAGTGTATCGGGCACCGGGTGATCGGGATAGTGCTGCCGGAAGCTGGCCATTTCCTCGATCGCGGTCCGCGTTTCACCCTGTTCATACAGTGCCGAGATGCGGGCCAGCCATGCCTCGGGTTCTTCGTAGGGGCGGATCGTTTCATCGGCTTGTGATGACACCGGTTCTGACATGAGTTTAGCCGGTGGGACGTCCTGCATCATCGATCCGGGTGCGCTAATCCCGGATGCGGCCGGGGCGGCATCATATTCGGCAGGCGCCATCTCCCGAGAACGAAGGCTGTCCTTTTCCAACTCGGGTCGGGCGGGTGCCTGCAATACAGGGCTTGCCGCCTTTTGTTTTTTCTCCCCGGTAGCGGCCTCAACGGCCTCGCTTTTCGAGGGCTCTTCCGAGAGGTAGTCATCGATATCGGGAAGGGTGGGCTCCTGTTCCATCAATTGCAATGTGAGGGTCAGTCCCAGCAGGATCACGGCGGCAGAGGACAGCGGGACGAGCCAGCGACGCCGATGATGCCGGGCCGTGATGCGCGCCTGTTCCAGGATTCGGGTATCCAGTTCAGCCGAGGGTTCTTCGCTACGTGTGGCACGGTAGAGTTTTGTGATCTCGGGATCCTGTCCTGAATCCCTGTTGTGTCTTTCTTCAGTCACAGGCAATCCTCCAGTGCTCGTCGCAGACGTTTCAGTGCATAACGCAGGCGACTCTTGATCGTTTCCCGGCCCACGTTGATCATCTCGGCGATCTGTTCGAGGGTCAGGCCGGTTTCCTCCTTGAGTAGAAAGGCCTCTCGTTGTTCCTCCGGTAATTGCCCCAGTTCGGTCTTTAACAGCTCACCACAGTCATCGATGATGCTTCGATCTTCCGGGTCAGGATCCAGGCTCTCAGGTTCGGTTGTGTTCTCATTATCACTGACCAGGTGCAGGGTTCGACGCCGGTACCCGTCGATCTGCAGATTTCTGGCGATACGAAATATCAGGGCCTTGAAGGGGCCGTCACCAGCGGGAGTGGGTGAGCGAATAATGCGCGACCAGGTCTCCTGGTAGAGGTCTTCGGCCTCGGCAGGGCCGGGGCTGGATCTTAGCAGATAGATATACAGCGATTTTCGATAGCGCGTGTAGAGTGTTTCAAAGGCCTGGGCATCACCACGGTGAAAGCGCTTGAACAGTTGCTCATCGGTCAGGGCACTGAGATCCTTCATGGGGTACAGCGTAACGGATGAGCCGTTCCCTGGCCATCCGTTACCCATCGCTTAACCTCCCAGGCTGTTGGCAAGATTGACCAGGCGCAGGAACTCACCTCGGTAACCAAAGTTGTCCTGGCCTCGGGCGGCACCGGCCAGCCTGGCAACATCACCGTAATCGAAGCCCTCGGTATAACGACCACCGCGCAGTAGCTGTCCGAATCCGGCCACCGCGGCACTGAAGCGGAAATTATCACTGGTCTTCGCAATAGATTCGGTGATGCTATTACG
>JANTGN010000178.1 GCA_024762895.1 Thiotrichales bacterium | reverse complement strand
CTGGCTGGAAAATCACTACCCAAGGATCACGGCCCGTTATGATTATCGTGCCCTGATTGATAGCCGAATTGATCATTTTGGTGCACATCCGCAATGGCATCACGATCTGACCTTTCTGAGAAAACACTGGCTGGGTCTGCTGGCCGATGAGACCGGTTATGATCATTCGCTGGTGGAACCGGGATTCAAGGTGTTCTGGCAGGCCAGGAATGAGGTTGAGTTCTTTGCCCGGTCGGAAGACGTTCTCGACCAGCTAACCGGATTGTATCGCCTGGGTTCAATGACTAACGGTAATGCCGATGTGTATCATATAGGCATTGGCCATTATTTTGATTTTGTCATTACCGCAGCCGAGATAGGGCAGGCAAAGCCTCACCCGGAAATATTCCAGGCCGCACTGACCCTGGCTGGAGTTCCGGCGGAACAGTTGTTGCATATAGGTGATGACCCCGTGCGGGATATACTGGGGGCTAATACCCTGGGGATACGGACGGTCTGGGTTAATCGAGATTCAAGGCCCTGGCCCGGTGGGAAGCCTCCCGATGCTGAGATCCTCAATATTTCAGAACTGCCAGGATTATTAGAGTTATAAAACCGTATGAAGCATAGCCATTTTAAAGGATATATCGATAAGAAAGACCTGGACCACTTACGTCACGAGTTATTCCGGGACTTTTCCGATGATGAAAACCTGGGGTCGCTCGAGGCGGCCATGCGCTATGCCCTGGAGGTACAGGATGAGAACGACCCACGTCCCAGTGCCGTCGATGTTGCCATCATACTCAAAAGGCTGGGTGTCGATAGCGAAACCCTGACGGCCACGCTTCTGAGTGATCCTCGACTCAGAGAAAATCTGGATGAAGACAGAATTAATCAGGAGTTTGGCAAGACCATTGCCAATCTCGTCGGGCATATTAACTGGCTCAATACCTTCAAGGAATGCACCGAAGAGGAGCCCCAGGCTCCGGAGCAGGCTGAAACCCTCCGCAGGATGTTATTGGCGACGGTGGATGATGTTCGCGCGGTCCTGGTGAAGCTGGCCTACAGGGTGCAGAGGCTTCGTGGCCTGCCGCAGGAAGCACCCGAGATGCGGCGATGTATCGCACGTGAAACCGTAGATATTTACACACCGCTGGCCAATCGCCTGGGAGTGGCACAGCTCAAATGGGAAATGGAGGATCTGTCTTTTCGCCATCTCGAGCCTGCGGCCTATAAGGACCTGGCCAAATCCATGGATGTTAACCGAGCCGAACGTGAGGCCTTCATCGATAACTTCGTAGTGCAGTTGTCCAGTCAGCTTCAGGAAGCCGGCATAGAGGCAAAGATCTACGGCAGACCGAAACATCTATTTAGCATCTGGCGAAAGATGAAACGTAAGCAGGTCCAGCTGGACGAGCTGGCTGACCTGCTGGCGGTCCGCGTGGTGGTTGAAAATGTGCCCCAATGCTATCTGGTACTCGGTGTGGTCCATAGCCTGTGGAAGCATTTACCCCAGGAATTTGATGATTACATCGCCAACCCCAAAGAAAATGGTTATCAGTCATTGCATACCGCGGTCATTGGACCTGATGGGCGAGTGGTTGAGGTGCAGATTCGAACTCGTGAGATGCATGAATTTGCAGAACACGGGGTAGCAGCACATTGGCGTTACAAGGAAGGCAGCAAGCAGGACCAGGCCATGGAGAATATGATCAATGCCCTGCGACGCCTGCTGGAGAACCGGGAAGACAATGATGAGTCGTTACTGGAAGACCTGAACGCCGAACTCTTTAGCGATCGTGTCTTTGTACTGACCCCTAAGGGACGAGTGCTGGATCTCCCCAAAGGGTCCACCCCGCTGGATTTCGCCTATGCCATTCATACCGATGTGGGGCATCGCAGCCGAGGCGCAAGGGTGGATGGTCATATCGTGCCATTGAACTACCAGCTTAATTCCGGTGAGCGGGTGGAGATACTCACGGCCAGGGAGCCCCATCCCAGTCGAGACTGGATGGATAGCCGTCTGGGTTACCTGGCCTCAACACGTGCTCGAGCCAAGGTGAGGCGATGGTTCAAACTTCAGGATTATGACCTGAATGTGCGTGATGGACGCGAGATCTTTGAGCGGGAACTGAATCATCTGCGACTGGATCACGTCGATCTGGATGAACTGGCGCATCACTTCAATCTTAATAGTGGAGAAGCCTTGCTGGCTGCCGTGGGCTGTGGCGATGTGACCTCGGGGCAACTGGTGGGTGCCCTGAAGGTGCCTTCCTTACCCGACCAGGGCCTGCATCTGGGACGCCGTTATAAGGAAGGTGAGAAAGAATCCGCATATACGGATGATATAACCATTCAGGGTGTTGGTAACCTGATGACCAATATAGCCAACTGCTGTAAGCCGGTCCCCGGCGAGCCCATTATTGGCTATATCACCCAGGGAAAAGGGGTGACCATACATCGTCAGGATTGCCCCAATATACTGAGCATGCCGGAGAAGCGTAAACGGCGTCTGGTAGAGGTCAACTGGGGGGGGGCGCCCCATCGCAGCCGGGTTATGATCCATATCGAGGCCTTTGATCGTCAGGGGCTGCTCAAGGACATTACCCAGGTGCTGACTAATGCAAGGGTGAATGTCATGGGGGCCAATACACGCACCGATCCCGATGACCAGTCGGTCCATATGGATCTGGATCTTGAGGTTCAGGATACGGGTCAGCTCAGCCTGGTTCTGGATCGTATATACGCGCTTCCCAATATCTTTGAAGCGCGTCGCTCAGATTGAATCTCCGTATAGCATCGCCTCTGCCTTGTGCTCATGGATTTCAAACTGATTAGAGAATCATTTTGCTTTCCTAATATCCCGTTTGCTGTGATATGGAAACCGTAAAAGCTGTCAATGTATTGACTTGAATCATGCATTTTTCAGGATCTTTATCTATTATTGTTATGAGTTAAGGGCTGGATCATAAAAAATCTGGAGGTAGATGATGCGTAAAATCGGATTACTTTTGGCAGCTTTCATGCTGGTTTTTGCAACTCAGGCCAATGCCTGGTGGGGTGGTGATCGCTGGGATGATGGTTGGAATGACTGGCCAGTATGGACGCCCATGTACTGGATGGAAGAGATGGAAGACGAATGGGACGATGATTATTACGGTCCCTATGGTTATGGTCCCTATGGGGGATATCCTGGCTATGGATACGGAGGTTACCCCGGTTATGGTGGTTATCCCGGCTATGGATACGGAGGTTACCCCGGTTATGGTTATGGTGGCTATCCCCCTCCATACTACCGCCGCTGGTAAGCACTTGTGATAGTGCACTTAAACCCCCGCTATCATGCGGGGGTTTTTATTGGCATGGTAATCGTATAATGCGGGCAACTGTGAGTAAGGGACAGGACTCATGTCATGTAGGCCAAAGAGTGGCCGAGTAACCTATCCGTTATCTGATGCCTCATTCCATGGGACTGGTGTCATTCCGCTGCTGCTCTGTATTGTAACTTGCCGAAGGGTTGCATTTTAGATGCCTGGTGGGAATCACCTTTTTGTCCTGGCAGAAAATAATGGCGCCCCCGACACGATTCGAACGTGTGACCTTCCCCTTAGGAGGGGGACGCTCTATCCAGCTGAGCTACGGGGGCGTGGATGGGGATTCTACCTGTTGCCACCGCGGTGGACAAATCGGCTTAGCCGTCTCGCTTTAGTACCACACCTGCGAGGGGGGGCAGGGTCAGTTGTAGTGAATGGGGGTGTCCCATCCAGGGAACTTCTTCGGTCCAGAGTTCATGGGCATTGCCCATATTGCTACCGCCATAGTAAGACGAATCCGAGTTGAGCTGCTCGGTATAACAGCCAGCCTCAGGAACGCCAATGCGATAGCCTTCGCGGGGCACCGGGGTGAAGTTAAAGATATTCAGTACCAGGTCCTGGTCGCTCTTTCTCAGATAGCTGAGCACCGACTGGGCCGAATCATGACAGTCCACCCACTCAAAGCCCTGCCAGTCAAAGTCGTGCTGGTGCAGGGCGGGCAGACTAGTATAGAGCCGGTTCAGGTCACGGACCAGAGACTGAACGCCTTTGTGGCCCTCGAATTGCAGGAGATACCATTCCAGGGATTGTTCAAAATTCCATTCGTTGCCCTGGCCGAATTCGCAGCCCATGAACAGGAGTTTCTTGCCGGGGTAGGTCCACATGTAGGTCAACAGTAGACGCAGGTTAGCGAAACGCTGCCATTCATCTCCGGGCATGCGGTAGAGCAGGGATCGTTTTCCGTGCACCACCTCGTCATGAGAAAAAGGAAGCACAAAATTTTCACTAAAGGAATACAGCAGGCCGAAGGTCAACTGATCATGGTGGTAATGACGATAAACCGGGTCATGAGTAAAATAATCCAGAGTATCGTTCATCCATCCCATGTTCCACTTCATAGTAAAACCCAGACCGCCCAGCCAGGGAGGACGAGTTACCTGAGGCCATGAAGTCGATTCCTCGGCTATCACCTGCACACCCTGATGGTGTTCCTGAACGGTCGTATTCAGTTGGCGCATGAAATCAATGGCACCCAGATTTTCATTGCCGCCAAATTCATTCGGTATCCATTCGCCCTCTTCACGGGAGTAATCCAGATACAACATGGAGGCAACCGCATCAACGCGCAGGCCATCGATATGATATTCCTCCATCCAGCACATGGCACTGGAAACCAGGAAACAGCGAACCTCGTTGCGGTCATAGTTGAAGATATAGGTACCCCATTCCTGGTGTTCACCCTTGCGGGGATCCTCGTGCTCGTACAGGGCGGTACCGTCAAAGCGGGCCAGAGCAAACAGGTCTTTAGGAAAATGACCGGGCGCCCAGTCCAGAATAATGCCGATGTCATGCCGATGCATATAATCCACAAAATAGCGAAAATCATCGGTATCACCAAAGCGGCTGGTGGGTGCGAAATAACCGGTGGTCTGATAGCCCCAGGAGGCATCCAGTGGGTGTTCGGTGATCGGAAGTAATTCGATATGGGTAAACCCGAGGTCTTTCACATAGTCGGTTAGGCGGTGCGCCAGTTCACGATAAGACAGGAAATTGCCTTGCTCATCCTGTTGCCATGAACCAAGATGAACCTCGTATATGGACATGGGCTCATGCTGCCAGGGGCGTTCACTTCTCCTGTTAATCCAGTCCTGGTCCTGCCATTCGTAAGTGGAGTTAGCGGTGACGATGGCGGCCGTCTTGGGTCTTTCTTCGAAGAACTGACCATAGGGGTCGGTCTTGACGACGACCTCACCGCTATCGCGATTGCGGATCTCAAACTTGTAAAACTCACCGGCATGAAGACCGGGCATGAATAATTCCCAGATTCCAGTGCCACCGCGTACGCGCATTGGATTGGTGCGCCCGTCCCACTGGTTAAAATTACCGATGA
>JANTGN010000177.1 GCA_024762895.1 Thiotrichales bacterium | reverse complement strand
GCAGACCTCACCCAGGCAGGCCGCTTTTCGAGAAAGGCCTGATAATCAAAACAGCTCACATCGGCACGGTCACGATGATGCCTGATGTGCATATGCTGAATACGATCAAAAGAGGCATAGGCAGCGCCCAGCAGCCAGAGTAATCCGTCGGCCACCCGGGCATTCACCTTCTTTGACCTGAAAAGGGTCATATGCCCACATTCATGCACCAGATAAGCGCCTACAATCAGTGTATGCGCCGTGAGCATTATTCCGATAATGACCAAAAACCAGGACGACTGAACCAGCAACCATAGACCGACCAGATGACCAATAACCACATAAGTAAAGGCCATGGTGTTGGGAACGACACCCAGAGGATCACGCCAGAGACCCTTTTTATTGATTACGCTCTTATTCAACCCGATACTCTCCCGGCTTTTTCATATCGGGGTTGCTGCAAAACTAATGCCAATTTTAATAGTATTTTTATCTGCATTTTTAATGCTATTCTAAAAACCAGATTTACAGGGAAACAGGTCTCGTGGTCACGAAAAACGACAATACAACACAGCGCATCGCCTTTGTCCGGGCACTCAAGGCAATGGATGCCTACTGGCTGAATTTCCTCAAGGAACAGGATTTTTATGACCTGAATTACTCCGACCTATTCACCGAACTCTG
Source organism: Thiotrichales bacterium (assembly GCA_024762895.1). Taxonomy (GTDB): domain Bacteria; phylum Pseudomonadota; class Gammaproteobacteria; order J044; family J044; genus JANTGN01. Next base: position 4,803 of record JANTGN010000177.1, on the reverse strand, counting down.
GTTACACGGTGGACCAGTGACGAAGACCGAGGCCGGTCTCTTTATCAAACACCTGGGCCCACAAACGGCCAAGAAATATATTAATCGGGCAGTTACCATGGGCTATCTCATTGAGCTGGATAATCCCGACGATAAACGCTCGAGGCTGATCACCCTCTCTCCCGACCTGGATAAAGGTCTTGCTGACTTCTTTGACTACGCCATCGAAACCTTCCATCAGGCCCTGAATCAACAACCCTAAAATCATCGATGGCAACACGCCCTGACCTGAATATGACCAGGAAGCGAGCCCTCCTCTAGCGACGCACTGAATGAGTGCGCAATAAATGACCCGCTTTTTTTATTGAGTATTTCCCTCTTTTCCACGGATATTGAATTTACATCTTCAGATTCTCTAAAAAAACAATGCAGTGAATCTATCCCTCTGATTTAACTGGAAAGAGAAAGGACTTTGTGAATAAATGGATGATGTTTTACCAGGATACCAGCCAGGAGGCTAAACAATTCGCCCTGTACTTAAGTCTTTATTCGGCAGGTATGGCAGATATCTTGCAACCTTGAAAGCTGAGCAGCCCGAGACCAAAGGTCTCTGCCATACACCCTTAACCGGAGCATCGCCTGTCTGGCTTTTTTTCCAAGCATGAACGGTCAAACAATCGATATACTCTGGTTACTGATAAGCGCCATATTAGTGTTACTGATGCAGGCAGGTTTCCTGTGTCTTGAAAGCGGTGTGACCCGAAGCAAAAATGCTATCAATGTGGCAATGAAGAATGCCGCAGACTTTTTCATTACATTCTTTATATTCTGGCTGTGTGGCTTTGGACTGATGTTTGGCGACTCCACCAATGGCTGGATAGGGGGCAGTCATTTTCTGCTTGATATCGGCCAGGGGTCAGCCTGGGAAGCCGCCTTCTTCATTTTTCAAAGTATGTTTTGCGCCACCGCCGCAACGATCGTCTCAGGTGCCATTGCCGAACGCGTTAGATTCAGAGCCTACCTGCTGATTACCCTGATCATTGTCGCTCTCATATATCCCGTATCCGGTCACTGGGCCTGGGGTGGGGCCATGACCGGTACGCTGGGCTGGCTTGCGGAACTGGGCTTTATCGATTTTGCAGGCTCTACCGTAGTACACAGCGTGGGCGGATGGGTAGCACTCGCTGCTGTTCTCATCGTGGGTCCACGTTCAGGCAGATTCAAGCATGGGGAAGTTCAGGTGATTCCGGGTAGCAACCCCACGCTGGCATTAATCGGAGCACTGATCTTCGTTATAGGCTGGACGGGCTTTAATGGTGGAAGCACCCTGGAACTCAATGAAACCGTTCCGGGTATCATCGCCAATACTATTCTGGCAGCAACTGCCGGTGCCATCGCTGCTTATTTATTCTATGCGTTAAACCCTGAGAAATACGTGGATCATCTACTTATTCCAATCAATGGCGCTATAGCAGGCCTCGTATCGATCACGGCAAGTGTCCATGCCGTCAGTGCAGGCGAAACCATCATCATCGCTTCGCTGGGATCAGCATTGATGCTTGCCATTGATAAATGGATGATCCGCAAAGGACTCGATGATGCCATCGGCGCGGTACCCGTACATCTGGGGGCTGGTATCTGGGGAACCCTGTGTGTTGCCCTGTTCGGGGATCTGGAAATCCTACAGACCGGACTTTCCAGAAGTGAACAGTTGCTGGTCCAGATCCAGGGTATATTGGTAATAGGACTGTGGTCCTTTCTCATTGCCTTTGTTTTACTCTATACCATTAACCGATTAAACCCCCTGCGCGTCAGTCATGAAGATGAAGAGATCGGCCTGAATGTGTCTGAGCATGGCGCAAAGACAGAGCTGATTGAATTACTTTCCGCCATGCGGGAACAGGAGCATTCCACAGACCTGAGCAGGCGCGTTCCGGTTGAACCCTTTACTGAAGTGGGCCAGATTGCAGCACAACATAATCGCGTCATGGATGCCCTTGAGCAGGCCGTTGAACAGACACAGGCCATTATTCGGGACATTCGTGATGGAATCCTGACCTTTGGCAAGGATGGCGTAATCACCAGCTTCAACCCTGGCGCCGAACAGATTTTTAACATCAATGGCCAGGCAATTATTGGCCAGCATTTTTCCAGTCTCCTCCACCCCGATGAGCCTGCCCTGTCGATCTGCCGCAAACAAAATAACATCCAGGACGCCTGTATCGCCCTGAACCAGAAGAAAGAACTACTGGGATTAAGGGCTGACAAAGACCCCTTTCATATGGAAGTCACTATCAGTAAGGGCAACCTGAGCCAGCAGGAACAATACACTGCCTCAATTCGGGATATTTCTGAAAAACGCATCATCGAGGATCAGCTATTTCAGGAGAAAGAACGTGCCCTGGTGACCCTGGAATCCATTGCTGATGGCGTCATCACCACCAACAAACAGGGCAAAATCGAATACCTCAATGCCGCCGCCGAATTATTCACAGGCTGGACACTGGCCGATGCCACGGGGCAAGCCTTCTCCGAGGTCTATCAGGCCCATGATGAAATCAGTGGTCAGCAACTGGGTAGCATACTGGACCAACCACTCAACCAGAACCTGCCCATCTCCGACTCGGGAACCTACAACGTTCATTCAAGGCATGGCGACCAACATACAGTCCAGCATACCGCTGCCCCGATAAAAAACCGCAATGGCCGCATCATGGGCGCCGTTGTCGTCTTTCATGACGTCACTGCGGCAAGGGCCATGCAAAAGCAGTTATCACATCAGGCAACACATGACAGCCTGACCGGACTCATGAACAGAAGCGAGTTTGAAAAACAGGCTGCCGAGCTGATTACTCATGCCAGTAGCGGCAATGAAGAACATGTGCTGTGTTACCTGGACCTGGATCAGTTCAAACTGGTCAATGACACCTGCGGCCACATCGCCGGTGATGAGCTGCTGAGACAGGTCGCCCAGCTTATCGCGGGTGAGTTACGCAGCGGCGATTCCATAGCACGACTCGGGGGCGATGAATTTGGGATTCTTCTTCGCTCCTGCCCGATCGAACAGGGCGTTCTGGCCTGTGAAAATATTCGTGAGGCCATCAAGGACTTTCGCTTCCCATGGGAGGAAAAACAATTCTCAATTGGCGTGAGCATAGGCGTTGTAAAGATCGATGCCGAAACGCAAAACCTGTCCCAGCTACTGAGCTGGGCCGATACCGCCTGCTATGCAGCTAAAGACCTTGGACGCAACCGTGTCCATGTCTATGAGCCCGAAGATATCGAACTGGCCAAACGCCAGGGACAGATGCAGTGGGTATCCCGTATTCGACAGGCATTAGACAGGGACCAGTTCAGGCTTTATTTTCAGACCATTGCCCCGACAGCAAGCACCAAGAACCGAGGCGGCCATTACGAAATATTCATTCGAATGATCGATGAGAATGAAGGCATTATTCCACCAGGCGCCTTCATCCCCGCTGCAGAACGATACAATCTCATGCAGGAAATCGATCTCTGGGTCGTCAAGAATGCACTTGCATGGATGGGAGACCATTCCAGGCAGGGCAAAAACCCTGTCGAACTCTGTGCACTGAATCTCTCAGGTGCCTCGATCGGTGATCCCGCCTGTCTCTCAGCCATTAAGAATTACTTCAGGCGTTACGACGTACAACCGGAACTGGTCTGTTTTGAAATAACAGAGACCGCCGCCATTGCCAACCTTAGATCTGCGACTAAGTTCATCAAGGATTTAAAGGCGATTGGTTGTCGATTCGCACTGGATGATTTTGGCAGCGGCCTGTCATCTTTTGGCTACCTGAAAAATCTGAAGGTCGATTATTTAAAGATCGATGGTAGCTTCATTAAAGACATCGACAGGGACACAACCGACCTGGCCATGGTCCAGTCCATTAATAGCATCGGGCATGTTATGGGACTCAAGACTATCGCCGAGTTTGTCGAGTCTGAGACTATACTGGAAACATTACGGGACATAGGCGTGGATTATGTTCAGGGTCACCATATCGATCGTCCACGCCCTCTTGAGCAACTTGATGGCGTGACCTTTATGCCTCGCTAACTGGATTCCAGTATTTGCTATCTAAACACCAGACCCAGCTGAGCTAGGATTAACGATATAACCACCACAGCGGTCAGGGGTATCCTCAGGCGTGGATACCAGGCAGGTGCCTTTCCGGCCTTCACCATACGACCATCAAACAGGCATAACCCAACAAAGGTCACGATCAGGATTGAATAATTGATCATGGGGTTTGTAAGACTGGCAAACCAGGCAATGAGGGCCGGTAAAACGCTTAATCCCAATTGCCCGGCCTGCACTCCTTCACGACTGGCTATGGCCAGCCCCCAGTGTACCGCCCCCATAAAGGAAAGAATGATAGCGGCATAACTCAACAGGGCTATATTGATGGAGTCATGAAACTCTTCCGCAAATACCCAGCTGCCCGCAGATAGCAAGACAAAGGGAATCAACCCTGCATAGCCCAGTTGAGCGGCCAACACCGGCACAGACAAACCATCAGATACTGACCGGTTCACGCCTCGCCCCGGGCTTGGTCAACAACATCTGAACCGTGCCAATATCACGCTCCAGAAACCCGCCCTCGCAATAGCACAGGTAATACTCCCACATACGGATAAAGGCATCGGAATACCCCAGCTCGCGTACCTGCTCCATTCGATCAAAAAAGCGTTTTCTCCAGTCGGCCAGGGTACGCGCATAATGCGGACCAATATCATCCATATGAAAGAGTTTCATATCCGTGACCCGCGAGATGGACTGACACATGGCAGCCACGGAAG
>JANTGN010000176.1 GCA_024762895.1 Thiotrichales bacterium | reverse complement strand
TAAGGCCCTGCCAGATACGCAACATGAATTACTGGCCTATGCCTATGCGCGTCGGGGTTTTGAGGTCAGTTTTTATGCCATACAGCAATGGGCGCAGGCCTGTATTGATCGTTCATCTCTGAATTGCCTGAACAGCCAGCAACTCAAGTTGTTCCGGCTCAGGGTGCAGGAGCATCTGGGCTGGAAGGATGTTGTCAGCAGCCTGGGATTAAGTGGCAGGCGTGAGGCACAGCAGCTCATGCGAGAGACTGTGGCGCTGATGATCGATCAAACGGGAAATGAAAAGATGTTCGAGTATCGCGAGTCTTTGAAACGTCTTACTGAATAAGCGCGGCAGCCACCCAGGAGGATGGTCTGGTTAGTAGCGGTGGCGCTTTCAGGACAGAGTAAAGTTACCTAGCTTCTGTCCCATCTGAACACGGTCACCGGGTTTTAGCTGCTCCAGCCATTGTACCTTGTCCTGAGGAAATAACAGGATAACGGTCGAACCGAGGTTAAAGCGCCCCATTTCCTGGCCTTTATTCAATTGGATCACTTCTTCACTACCATATTCGGTATCCGTCAGGTGTTTACCTGCGGGGGGAGTCACCAGGCCCGCCCAGCAGGTCTCGATGGCGCCTACATTAATGGCGCCGACCAGTGACAGGCACATCGGGCCCTGGGGGGTGCCGAACAGACTGTTGACCCGTTCATTGCGCGCAAAGATGCCCTCAATATTGTTGACCGTATGTGGGGCAACACTAAACAAGCGCCCAGGAACATGTAGCATGCGCTCCAGCTTGCCATCGCAGGGCATATGAATACGATGATAATCCCTGGGTGAAAGATAGATCGTAATAAAGGCGCCATTATGAAAGTGTGCTCCCAGCTCAGCATCGCCGACCAGGGCCTCAACGGAGTAGTGGTGTCCCTTGGCCTGAAGGATCGATCCCTGCTCAAGGTAACCAATCTGGGAAATCGTGCCGTCTACGGGTGAGACAATACTGCGTTCATCGCTGTCTACTGGCCGCGCATCGTCATTCAATGCGCGAGTGAAAAATGCGTTCCAGCTAGCATAGGCATAGGGGTTACCTTCTCGAGCATCTCTGAGGTCGATATCAAACAGTCCAAGATAAAGCCGAATGAGATTGTTTTTGACAAAGGCAACTCGGCAGCGACTTACTCGGTAGATCAGGCGTGAGATGAGATGCTGAGGCAGGATTGCAATTAGCAATGCCTTGAGTTTTTCGATCATAATGAATTAATCAACCAGCACCAGCATGTCATGGGCAAGATTGACTGGCTGATGCGGCGCATTGAGCACGGCCGCCTCACGTCCCTGAGGGTCAATGGCAATAATGGAGGCGCTATGGTCGACCAGGTAATTTTCCGGGTTGTCTGGATTGTCGACCTTCATGTGCAGGATGCCCAGGCTACGCGTCAGGACAGCGATCTCTTCCGCTTTACCAGTAGCACCCAGGAAATCCTTGTTAAAGTAGGTGACATAACTGGCCAGTTGTTCAGGGGTGTCGCGTTCCGGGTCCACGGATACGAATATGACCTGCCAGTCGGCAGTATCTCCACCCTGTGCGGTATAGGCCGCCATGGTTTCCTTGAGCATTGCCATAGTAGTGGGGCAGATATCCGGACAATGAGTGTACCCAAAAAAGAATAGCGTCCAGTGTCCTTTCAGTCGGTCATTATTCAGCGTCTGGCCATTATGGTCCGTTAGTGTGAATGAGGGGAGTGCCCTTGGGGCACTGCGCATATCGGTGCCTCCAATGAGTACGGCCCTTTCCTTGTTCAGGGATCCCGTCCAGAAACCGACCACGGCTGCCAGTAGCGCTGCAACCAGCAGGACAATGATATGATGTGTTTTTAGAGATGCCATAGTGGCTTATTATTCCACAGCTGACTGAATACTGCATAGTGATGACTTTTGAGATAACCCATCCAGAGGGTCTGGAAACCCTCCGTGATTACATGCGCTGGGGTGCCAGTCGTTTTAGTGAGGCCGAGTTAAGCTACGGTCATGGTATGGGCTCCGCGCTTGATGAGTCTGTTTATCTGGTGCTCCATGCCCTGCATCTGCCTCCAGAGTTGCCCGATATCTGGTTCGATACCCGTCTTTCCAGTGAGGAAAAGTCGAAGGTCTTTGACTTGTTACGCAGGCGAGTTGAAGAACGTAAGCCAGCGGCCTACCTGACAGGAGAGGCCTGGTTCTGTGGTCTGCCGTTTCATGTCAATGAACATGTGCTGGTACCGCGATCTCCGATCGCTGAATTGATAGAGGCCCGTTTTAGCCCCTGGCTGGAGGCAGGCTCGGTCCACCGTGTACTCGATCTATGTACGGGAAGTGGATGTATTGGTATAGCAACGGCTTATGCCTTTGACCAGGCCGAGGTGGATCTGGTCGATATATCAGCCGAGGCCATTGATGTGGCCTGGGAGAATATACACCTGCATGGACTGGATGGCAGGGTTCGAGCCATTGAGTCCGATCTGTTTTCGGAACTTCCCGGTCAGACCTATGATCTGATTGTGAGTAATCCACCCTATGTCGATGCTGAAGATATGGCGGCACTGACCGATGAGTTTCGACATGAGCCAGAGCTCGGGCTGGCGGCGGGTGATGATGGTCTGGATATCGTTCTGCGTATTCTAAATGAGGCGGTAGACCATCTGAATCCGGGCGGCATACTCGTTGTAGAGGTGGGGAATAGCGAATGGGCTCTCAAAGATCTGTTGCCGGAGGTGCCTTTTCTTTGGCTGCAGTTCGAACGCGGTGGTCAGGGTGTGTTTCTCCTGACGCGCGATCAGATAGAAGAGACCCTGGCGGCAATCAGTTCAGCACAGAGAGATAGCGTATGAATACCCTGGAGCAAAAGATTGAGTTTGATGAGGCGCTGATACGTCGTTATGACAAGGCGGGGCCACGTTATACCTCTTACCCAACGGCGGTACAGTTCACGGAGGAATTTACGGTCCAGCGTTATCAGTCTATAGCCCGGGAGACCAATCAATCGGGCGGTCCTCTGTCGCTCTATTTTCACCTGCCATTTTGCGATACCGTTTGTTATTACTGTGCCTGCAACAAGATTGTGACCAAGGATCGAAGTAAGGCGGCTCCCTATCTTGAACATCTATATAAGGAGATGACGCTGCAGGCCGAGTTATTTGACCAGGGACGCGTTGTTGATCAGTTGCACTGGGGAGGTGGAACCCCGACCTTTATATCACATGATGAGATGCGTGGCCTGATGGACAAGACCCGCGAAGTATTTAGCCTGCACGAGGACGATGAGGGCGAATACTCGATAGAGATCGATCCGCGTGAGGTCCAGACCGATACCATCGCGCTGCTCAGAGACCTGGGCTTTAATCGTATGAGTCTTGGTGTTCAGGACTTCGATGCAGAGGTGCAGCAAGCGGTTAATCGTATCCAGAGTAAGGAAGAAACCCTGAGGGTAATACAGGATGCCCGGGATACTGGGTTTAAGTCCGTGAGCGTCGATCTTATCTATGGTCTACCACACCAGAACACGAGCCGTTTTCTCAAGACGCTGGATACGGTGATCGATGCTAACCCGGATCGGCTTTCGGTCTTTAATTACGCCCATATGCCGAATCTGTTTAAACCGCAGCGACGTATCAACGAGGCAGATCTGCCCACGCCCCATGAAAAACTGAGTATCCTGCAATCGACTATTCGTCATTTGACCGATGCCGGTTATGTTTATATTGGCATGGACCATTTTTCCAGACCCGATGACGAGCTGGCGCAGGCCCAGCGCGAAGGTACGCTATATCGAAACTTTCAGGGATATTCGACCCATGCCGATTGTGACCTGATTGGCCTGGGTGTGACCTCTATCGGTATGGTAGGGCGGAGTTATTCTCAAAATTTTCGTGAAACCGATGCCTATTATGAGGCCCTGTCAGATGGCAGGCTTCCGGTATTTCGTGGTATAGAACTCAGCGATGATGATGTGCTCAGACGCGCAGTCATTACCCAGCTAATTTGTCATTTTGGATTGATGTTTTCTGATATCGAGCAGAATTTCGGCATTGATTTTAATGTTTATTTTCAACCCGAGCTTGATGAGCTGGGCGTTATGCAAATGGATGGCCTGATTAGCATGGACGATCATTCCATTCAGGTCCTGCCTGCGGGGCGCCTGCTGATCAGAAATATCTGCATGGTATTTGATCGCTACCTAAGGGAGAAGGCGGGTACGCGCTTTTCCAAGGTTATCTGATGCCTGTAGTCCAACAGTCAGCTGCTGAATTGTGGACAACGTCTGGTTAAAGCAGTCCCTGCATCTATAATTACATCAATGAACTTTGGCCAGTTGATTACGGATATCTTTGAGGCTAGACCATGAGTGTTAGGGCTCAGTCATTAACCAGTGCAGAGATCGAGTCTTCAGTAGCGATACTGGAACAGGCGATTAAGCTGCATACCGAGTGGTTATGCACCCTACATGAGTCCATGATATGCCGAGTTCCGGTACCTGACGATATCATCAGGGAGAATGCCCATCGCCTGTGTGCCCTGGGGCGTTGGTATTACAGCGAGGCCTCGGAGGTACTGGCGGAATTTTCAGAGTTTCATGACATCGAAGAGACCCATCGGGACATGCATGACCAGGCGCGAGACCTGGCCACAAAATATCAGAACGATGAGCCCATATCGGGCCAGCAGTATCGCGCATTTATCAAGAGACAGCAGGACCTGGTAGGCCTGTTGCAGTATCTAAAAGAGGAACTGCTCATTACCCTGCATTCTTTTGATGATCTGACGGGAGCAGTTCGAAGAGAGGCCTTTTCTGTGCTGGCCTCTAACATTCATGCCGAAGCTGAAAGAAACCATGATATCTATACGGTTGCGATGTGTGATCTTGACAAGTTTAAAACCATTAATGATACCTATGGGCACCTGGCAGGCGATAAAGTATTACAGATCCTGGCCCAGTTGATGATAAGGCATGTGCGCGAGATGGATTGTATCTGTCGGTATGGCGGTGAGGAGTTTTTGATTTTATTACCCCAGACAAAACTGGATGGCGCTCAGGTAGTCCTGGAAAAGATACGCGCATTGATTGAGAAGACCCCTGTGGAAATTGAGCCCGGTAGTACCATTTCTATGACCGTCTCTATTGGGGCTGCTCAATGGGAGGCCGGTCTGTCATTTGAACAGATTATTAAACAGGCGGATGCGGCGCTCTATGATGCCAAGGTCCGGGGTAGGAACCAAGTTTGCCAGTGGGCTGTTTAATGGAGATATTCGAATCTAGCCCCGCATTAGTATCTGTCGTATGTCTGTAAAGCCCATACAGCAGAAGAACAGAAATCTCGGGAAACAAGGAAGTCGTTCTGCACTCGCAACGGTTCTTCAAAACCGGTGATGGAAAGTACGGTGAATAGGGTCTTTTTCCGGGTATACGCGTGCCTGTTCTCAGGAAACTGCTCAGGACCTCAAATACTCTGGATATCCGACAAATACTCGATCTGCTGACTTAGAGCTGTCATGAAGAACGCTTATTTGCGTTGTTGTGGTTGGCGATCGGTTTAACCATG
>JANTGN010000175.1 GCA_024762895.1 Thiotrichales bacterium | reverse complement strand
CTGATCGTGGATGATGAACCGGGGATACGTAATTTTTTGCAAAAGGGACTGGCCTCACATTTTGGCCTGGTTGAGGTTGCAGAGGATGCCGATGCCGCCGAGACACTACGCCAGCGGGCGCATTTCGACCTGATTATTTCAGATATCAGGCTACCAGGGCGCTCCGGGGTGCAGTGGGTGACCGAATTGCGTGAGCAGGGGAGTACTGCTGCCGTGATCTTCATTACCGCCCATGCGGATCTGAATACCGCTATTGAGGCCCTCAGGATTGGCGCATCTGATTTCATAATCAAACCCTTTCGTCTGGAACAGATGCTGGCCTCGGTAGAACGAGCCATGGAACGACAGCGTATGCAAAGGGAAAATGCGGTCCTACGCCGGCAACTGGACCATCTGTATGACGGTTATGGCATGGTGGGTAGCTGCGATCTGATCAAGAGTGTCTGTCAGATTATCAAGCGTGTCGCTCCCATGCCCAGTACCGTACTGATCGAAGGTGAGTCGGGAACGGGTAAGGAACTGGCCGCGCGTGCCATCCATGCCTTCAGTGGCCGCTCAGGTAGCTTTGTTCCCGTCAATTGTGGCGCGGTGAGTGCAGAGTTACTGGAAAGCGAACTCTTTGGTCATGTCAAAGGGGCCTTTACCGGGGCACATCAATCCAGGGAAGGGTTGTTTACCTATGCCAATGATGGAACGCTATTTCTTGATGAAATAGGTGAAATGCCCTTATCCATGCAGACCCACTTGCTACGTGTCCTGGAAGAAAAGTCCATCAGGCTGGTCGGCTCGAACCGTGAAACGCCGATTGATGTTCGTGTCATTGCTGCTACCAATCGAAACCTGTCCGAAGAGGTAAAAAAAGGAAATTTTCGAGAAGACCTGTATTACCGGCTCAATGTGCTCAGTATCAGAATGCCGGCCTTGCGTGAACGCGGAGACGATATCTCCGACCTTATCAGGCACTTTATCGATTCTCTGGCTACGGAGATGGGCATTGCCCCCATACAACTGCCAGAGTCGGAATTATCCAGACTCCAGTCCTATGGGTGGCCGGGCAATGTGCGGGAGTTGAAAAACACCATAGAGCGTAGCCTGTTGCTTAATATGAATCCCAGCGAATGCCTACCTGCATTAAAGGATGTTGCAGGGCATTCAGAGGATAGTCAGGAAGCGGATGATGCTGTGTTACTGGGAGAAGTCGAGAAGCGGCATATTCTTAAAATTCTGGAGATGGAAGGAGGCAATAAGTCAGCCGCTGCCAGGGTGCTCGGGGTATCGCGTAAGACGCTGGAAAGAAAGGCCCAGGCCTGGGGCCTGAAGGATTGAGTTTCGACAGGGACTATGTTGAAGCACCTCCTTGATACGGTTCAGAACACGGTACGCTATAAGTTACTGGTCCTGGTCCTGTTTCCCATTTTACTGGTCATGCCGGTTGCGCTGGCCCTGTCGATCTACTGGGTTGCCAGCTTCACCTACGAACAGCTGTTTATCAAGGTCAATACCGATCTCAACGTGGCGAATAACACCTTTAAACGGATCAAGGGTGATTATCTGAATGATCTTGAACGCCTGGCAGAGTCTTATACATTCAGAACGGCGCTGGAGTCGGGGGACTATGCGGTCATACGACAGCAACTCGCCGAGTTAAAGCGATCCGCAGGTTTTAACTATCTGCATGTGATCGACCGAGAAGGCTATCGCCTGTTTGAAGGTGATCAGGCGGGTCGTGTCCGCCAGTCCAGTTCTCTGAAGGCAGCACAACAGGGGGAGAAGACCGTTGGGGTTGAGATTTTTAGCGAGGAAGATCTGAGCTCAGAAAATCCTCTGCTGGCCAGAACGGTCAGGCTCGCCCTGTTAGAAACGCCCAGGGCTCGGCCCAGTGATCGAACGGAAGAGACTCGAGGCATGATGATTCGATCCATTTACCCGGTTTTAGATACCAGGGGCAATATCCTGGTACTACTGGATGGTGGTGTTTTGCTCAATGGAAACTTTCTATTCGTCGATGCGATTCGGGATCTGGTCTATGGTCCTGGCAGTCTGCCAGAGGACAGTATAGGGACGGTGACGGTATTCCTTGATGACGTCAGGATCTCAACCAATGTCCCTCTGGGTCCGGGTGAGCGTGCCCTGGGTACCCGGGTATCGGATGAAGTACGGACCCAGGTGCTGGACCAGGGTAATAACTGGATCGACAGGGCCTTTGTCGTCAACGACTGGTATATCTCTTCCTATGAACCGATTATCGATGTCGATGGTAAAAGAGTAGGGATGCTCTATGCGGGTTTTCTTGAAACACCTTTTCGTGTGGCCTTCTGGCAGGCCCTGGCCACATTGGGGTTATTGCTATTTCTGATGATGGGATTTCTCATCGTAGTATCGGTGCGTGGTGCCAAGACCATCTTTAAACCCCTGGAGCTTATGAGTGACGTCGTGAAGGCCACGCGTGAAGGGCAGGCTCGACGCATAGGGGCCATATCAGCTCATGATGAAATCGGTGAACTGGCGAGAGAGTTTGATGCCATGCTGGAACTCTTGCAGAAGCGGAATGAACAGATTCAGAACTGGGCCAATGAACTGGAAGACAAGGTCTCCGAACGGACCTCTGAACTGGTCAGGAAAAATAACGACCTGCGTCGAACCATCAAGGTATTACGCAAGACACGACAGCAACTCGTGGTGGCAGAGAAACTGGCGGCCCTGGGTGAGTTGACGGCGGGCGTGGCCCATGAAATTAATAATCCAACCCAGGTCCTGTTGGGTAGTATGGATATCCTGGTGTCTGAACTGGGTGAAAATGCGCAACCTGTGGCTGAGGAGATCGAACTCATGATCCAGCAGGTTTATCGCATCCAGGAAATTATTAACAGCCTGTTGCAGTATGCCCGCCCTGGTGAGTACTCCGGCTATATGAATGAGGTGAATATCAATACGCTGATCCAGGATACCCTTAATCTGATACGCCATATGCATCAACAGTATCAGTTCGAGGTGTCCTTAAGCCTTGAGGCCACCTTGCCTGTGCGAGTCAGTCAGCAGGAAATGCAACAGGTTTTGATTAATCTGCTTGTAAATGCGATTCACGCCTTTAAGCCAGAGGGGGGAGTGATTGAGATTAGTACCAAGGACTGGGAGCAAAAAGGGGTGAGGATCTCGATCAAGGATAATGGCGTGGGCATGGAAGAAGATCAGCTAGGCCTGATCTTTAATCCCTTTTACAGTACCAAGGAGCAGGGTGAGGGAACGGGCTTGGGTCTCTCGGTCAGTTATAGCCTGGTCAGACGTTATGGAGGAAATATTACCGTGAGTTCTACCAGGGGGCAGGGGACTGAGTTTTGTGTCTGGTTATTGAGTGAACCAGAGTTCATCGAGGATGAAGAGACGATCTCTGAACAGTTATTTGCAATAGAAGATATCGCCGATAACCTGGTATCGGGCGAGCGGGCTATCGGGCATGGATGACGAAGACCTGCTGAGATACAGCCGTCAGATTATGCTGCCACAAATCGATGTAGTGGGGCAGCAAAAGCTACTGAATGCGCGGGTGCTCATCTTTGGTCTGGGTGGCCTGGGTTCTCCTGTGGCGATGTATCTGGCAGCCAGTGGCGTAGGCAAACTGGTATTATGTGACCCTGATGTCGTCGACCTCACCAATCTACAACGCCAGCTACTCCATACATCGGAACGACTGGGGGAGCCTAAAGCGGTCTCCGCTAAAAAAACCCTGCGGGCCATCAATCCGGGCATACAGATTGAGTTACGAAATAAGCTGTGTTCCGCTGAAGAACTGGCCGAAGAGGTCAAAGACGCGGATGTGGTCGTTGATGCAACGGATAACCTGGAAAGTCGTCTTGAAATCAATCGGGCCTGTGTACAGGCCAGGACACCACTGGTATCCGCAGCGGCCATCCGTTGGGAAGGGCAGATCTCTGTCTTCGATCTCAGTCATCAAGAGAGTCCCTGCTACCATTGTCTCTATGGAGATCGGGGTGAGGTAGGACAAACCTGTAGCGAAAACGGAGTGATGGCACCCGTGGTGGGTATCCTTGGCAGTATGCAGGCCACAGAGGTTGTTAAACTGATTACCGGTGCAGGGGCATCGCTGTTAGGACGCCTGGTGTTTATTGATGCCTTATCCATGCAATGGCAGAGCGTGCGGATCACAAAGAGTACCCAGTGCACGGTTTGTGGTACAGGCTAATAAGCTAGATGCGCAGGCATCAATCCTGTCCCCAGATCAGTTCTCCGGTATCTATAAAATCATAACCACCCAGTTCGTCGGCAAAGCGACGGCAGGCCGGGGATTTGATACGTTGTATCAGGTCCTGGAACAGGCGGCGAAACCAGATGTCTTTGGGAAGCGCCAGGTCGAAAGACTCCCAACCCGTCGATACAAAACCCAGCCCGGTCTCGGTCGCAGCCGAGCGTGTGCCCGCGGCCACATCGGCCTTTCCCATCGCAATCGCAGCGGCTGCCTCCCGTTCAGACAGGACGGTGATCTCGCTACTCAGTGAGCTGATGTTCATGCCATGCCGGCTCAGTATTTCCATCAGAAATCGTTCGGCACCTGCCCCGGACTGGCGCAGGGCCCATTGATAACTGGAGTCAAACAGATCCTCGGGATCATGAATCATCTTTTTCAGGGAGGGCCTGATAATCAGACCCTGCTCTCGGTGAAAGACCCGTATCAAGACCCAGTTACCATGCTGTGGATATTGTCGTAGTAAGGCCGGATGCCGCGTCACACTCTCCTTGCTGGGTCCCCAGTGCATGGCACAGGCATCAATACGGCGAGCCTGGAGCAGATCCAGGCCGAGCCGTGTACCCGTAGGGTTATAACTGATCAGGGCATGGGCCCCGGTGTCCTTTGAGAATTCAAGGATGATGCGATAGAGCAGGGGATCATCACTACCGGCAATGATCAGGCGGTCACTCAGTAGTCCACCGTGAGTGCAATCCAGCATCCACTGATCAATCAGCTCTCTCGGGAACATCCATTTACCCGTTACCTTGGTGGCGGGTATTTTTCCTTCGCTGACCAGGGCATAGATCTTTTTTTCATTCAGATGCAGGTATTCCGCTACCTGCCGCACACTCATAAAGGTGTTGCTTTCGATGTTCATGACCGTGGACATCGTCGTCGCCTTCTTTAGCTCAGTACAGGCCTGGATTCATGGCGGCTTTTTTGTTTGGGGATGGCATCAAACAGGATATTATCCACGCCGTTGTAGATCAGGAAGTGATTACCTTTGGCACGAGCAATAAGTGTGACGCCCACCTTTCTGGCAAGCTCCAGGCCCATCTGGGTAACTCCGGATCGGGACAGCAGCAGGGGAATGCCCATCTGGGCGACCTTGATGACCATTTCCGAAGTTAGTCGACCCGTGGTATAGAACACCTTGTCATGACCCCCGGTGTCATGAAGCCACATATGGCCGGCGATGGCATCCACCGCGTTATGCCTGCCGACGTCCTCAATAAAACATCGGATCTCCGTACCCTCGCATAAGGCGCAGCCATGTACGGCCCCGGCACGACGATAGATTTCATTGTGATGACTCAATGCCTTTAATAGTTCATATATTCTGGATTGTGAAAAGCTAAGCTCGGGTA
>JANTGN010000174.1 GCA_024762895.1 Thiotrichales bacterium | reverse complement strand
AAAACATCCTCGAACACTCATATGATGAGGTCTACATCTTCGATTGTGAAACCCTGCATTTCCTCCAGGTTTCCAGGGGTGCACTCATGAATCTTGGATACAACCTTGAAGAGATGCAAGCAATAACGCCAGTAGATCTGAAGCCTGATTTCACGGAGGAAAAGTTCAATGCGCTCATAGACCCACTACGAAGTGGCAAGAAAAAGCAGCTGGTGTTTGGAACACGACATCAACGCAAGGATGGCAGTTACTACCCGGTTGAGGTGCGCTTACAAGTTTCTGGTGAGGGATCGGAAGCCGTCTTTTTTGCCATTATCCTGGATCTGACCGAGCGTGAGAAGGCTGAGGAAGCCCTGCGTCTCACCCAGTTTTCCCTTGATCATGCACCTGACGCTGTTTTCTGGATGCAGGAGGACGGCGGTGTACGTTACGTCAACGACGAGGCCTGTCGCAGCCTGGGTTACACCAGGGAAGAACTCATGGGAATGCATATATGGGATTTTGATCCAGGTACCCAGCAGAAGCAATGGCAACAACATTGGAAAGAAATGCGCCAGCTGGGGCACAACACCCTTGAGGCTTTCCATCGATGTAAGAATGGCCACATCCACCCCGTAGAGATGTCTGTCGTACGGACAAGCTATAAAGGTACTGAACTTCATTCCGCCTTTGTGCGTGACATTACCCAACGCAAACAAGCAGAGGAAGATATGCGTCGCAGCAATGCCGTTCTTAATGCGGTCAATCACGCTCAGACGCAGTTCATAGGCCGGTGTTCCGCTGCTGATATTTTCACCGACCTTTTGAATGCCATCCTGGAACTTACTGGCAGCGAGTATGGATTCATTGGCGAGGTAATGCATACGGATGAAGGCACCCCCTATATCAAGACCCATGGCATTACTAATATTGCCTGGAACGACGACACACGAAAATTCTTCGAGGAAAGCGCCCCAAATGGACTGGATTTCTACCAGATTGATAATCTGTTCGGGTACGCTATCCTCCATAGAGAACTGGTGATCGCCAATGATCCGTCAACAGATCCACGTAGTGCAGGTGTGCCAGAGGGACACCCCCCTATCCGCTGTTTTATGGGTATACCATTCTTTGACGACACCGATGTCCTGGGCATGATTGCCATTGCCAATCGCCCAGGTGGATATAATGAAAGCCTGCTGCCTACCCTTGAGCCGCTGTTGATCGCCAGCAAAAATATTATCGGTTCGTTACGGGTAGATCAGCAGCGTGTGGCCGCAGAAGAGGCTCTCAGAGACCTGAACGAGGAGCTGGAGGAACGGGTTGAGCAGAGAACAGCCACCGTCAGGATGCAGGCCCAGATTATTGACCAGACCCACGACTCGGTGATCACTACGGACCTCGAGGGTATGATTACAAGCTGGAATGGTGGCGCCGAAAGACTCTTCGGTATCCCTGCCAAGGATGCCGAGGGTCAACATATCTCTTTCGTATACCCTGATGATCAAAATCAGTTTGTACTCAACGAGATCATTACGCAGATAATAGAAAATGGACAACATGACATGGAAGTGAATATGTTACGTGCGGATGGTACTTTATTCCCTGCCCATCTCTCGCTTTCACTGCTTTACGACGATACGGGCGCTCCACGAGGAATAGTGGGTTACTCAATTGATATTAGTGAACAGAAAAAGCGTGAACAAAAACTAGACGAACTGGCTCATCGTCTGCAGGCCTCAAACAAGGAGCTCGAATCTTTTTCCTATTCGGTATCTCATGACCTGCGCGCCCCGCTGCGCGCTATCGACGGTTTCAGCCTGGCCCTGGCAGAGGATTATGGTGACCAGCTTGATGAAACAGCCCATGATTATCTGCAGCGTGTACGCAAAAGCGCTCAACGTATGGGTTTGCTTATTGACGACCTGCTTCAGCTCTCCAGGGTCAACCGTCAGGAACTGGCCATACAGGACGTCGATCTCGGGGAAATAGCCATTTCAGTAATGGAGGAGTTACAGGCATCAGAACCCCACCGAAAGGTGGAGTTGTCTATGGCCCCGGATTTATACGTACAGGGTGACCCCAGACTCCTTCGGGTGATAATGGACAATTTACTTGGTAATGCCTGGAAATTCACCAGCCAGAAGCCGAATGCCCGCATAACCTTCGGGCGCAAGGCAGACGACCCCCAGATAATCTATATTAATGACAATGGCGTAGGATTTGACATGCGTCATGCTGACAAACTCTTTGGCGCTTTTCAGCGCCTGCACAGGGCCAGTGAATTCCCGGGTACAGGTGTCGGGCTTGCAACGGTGCAACGTATTGTCCACCGACATGGGGGCAAGGTATGGGCGGAAGCACAGGAAGGAGAGGGTGCAACCTTTTATTTTTCTCTGGGTCCGCAAAAGCAGACTAAGAAAACAGAATAACAATTTATTTGACGGGGAAATCAAATGACTCAGAAAACCTTATTACTGGTCGAGGACAACCCAGACGACGAGGCGCTCACCCTGAGAGCACTGCGTAAATATAACCTGGCTAATGAAATTGTAGTCGCCAGGGACGGCCAGGAGGCACTGGACTATCTCTTTGGTGAAGGGGAGTACGCTGGCCGAGATACCAGCGAACTTCCTCAGGTCATCCTGCTCGACCTGAAACTTCCGAAGCTCGACGGGCTACAGGTACTGGAACAGCTACGCGCTAACCAAGATACCGCCCATGTGCCGGTTGTGGTTCTCACCTCCTCCAATGAAGAGCAGGACAAGCTGCGGAGTTATGATCTGGGAGCAAACAGCTATGTGCGCAAGCCCGTGGACTTTGAGCAATTCCTGGAGGCAGCCCGTCAGCTGGGACTCTACTGGTTGGTGCTGAACGAGGTACCCTATGGACGAGATTGATAAGTCCTATCTTAAGGTCCTTATTGCCGAAGACTCGGAGGATGACGCCCTGTTAATCGTTCGTGAACTCAGGCTTGGCGGCTACAATCCAGAAATGCAAAGGGTAGATTCAGCAACTGACATGCAGGCAGCCCTGGAGACACAGGCATGGGACCTGATCATCACCGATCACAATATGCCCAGCTTTGATTCCCGGGAGGCCCTGGCGCTGGCCAGAGAGTATGATAAGGATGTTCCCGTCATCGTGGTTTCCGGCAGTATTGGCGAAGAGATAGCTGTAGATACCATGAAATCTGGAGCTCATGATTATGTCATGAAAGGAAACCTGACCCGGTTGATACCCGCTATTAAACGCGAACTCAGAGAAGCTGAAAATCGTCGCGCCCACCAGGTAGCGGAGGCCACAATCCGTCATATGGCCTTTCATGACAGTCTTACTGGCCTGGTCAACCGGGCCGAGTTTGAGCGCCTCCTGGATGCTGCCGTAGAGCTGGCTCGTGATGCCGGAGAGGTCCATGCCCTGCTGTATATCGACCTGGACCAGTTCAAACTGGTTAATGATTCCTGTGGACACCTGGCCGGGGACGAACTCCTGCGTCGCCTGACCATGCGGCTTCAGGAGAGTATCCGCGACAGCGACACCCTGGCCCGACTGGGCGGAGATGAATTCGGCCTGCTATTGAAAAACTGCTCTCTAGAACAGGCGGAACAGATAGCCCAGAATTTACTATCCCGTATCCAGGACTATCAATTTGTCTGGGGTGACCGTAACTTCAATGTGGGCGCCAGTATTGGAGCAGTCCTTATTGATGGCAATGAATCCGTGCAAACACTGCTTAGCCTGTCAGATATGGCCTGCTATGCAGCCAAGGACCGAGGACGTAACCGGGTACACGTATCGACGGCGGATGACGAGGATCTCAGTCAACGTCGTGGTGAAATCCAATGGATTGAGCGCCTGCAGGCCGCCATGGTCAACGATGACCTAATGCTGTATCGCCAGCCCATCAAGGCGCTCCAGGGAGCGACTTCTCATTTCGAGCTGTTGCTCAGGATGCGCGATGATCAGGGTGATATTATCACCCCAGAATGCTTCATCCCGGCCGCCGAGCGCTACAATCTGATGCCCGAGATAGATCGTTGGGTCATTCGACATGCCTGTCAGCAGTTACAGAAACAGTGGCAAAGCGGAAAGTCTGCTACCCACGATAATGCAGTTTTTATCAATCTCTCTGCCAACTCGTTGAGTGATGGCAAACTGATCGAATTTATTCGTAATCAACTGGCAGCTTATGATATCAAACCTGGGGCTATGGGCTTTGAGATCACAGAAACAGCGGCCATCTCTGACTTTGATTGTGCCATGAAACTAATCAGTTCCCTGCGTCAGCATGGCTGCAAGGTCGCCCTGGATGATTTCGGTACAGGCATGAGCTCATTTTCCTATCTCAAATCTCTCGATGTGGATTTCATCAAAATAGACGGTAGCTTCGTCAGGTCCATGCTGGATGACAAGATAGATAGTTCGATTGTAGAGGCCGTTAACAATATCGGTCATATTGCCGGTATAAAGACCATTGCTGAGTTTGTGGAAAACGATGCCATACTACAAAAGCTTACCGAGATGGGTGTCGATTTCGCCCAGGGCTGGGCCATCGAGAGGCCCACCCTTTTTACAAACTTTTCACAATAACATTACTCGATATTAATCAATGCTACGCAATTAAAACCTCACAGGTTCTAAAGGCCTGGATTCGGCTTAAGAGCAATAGTACTGCCCAGCAGCAATGTAAGTGGCACTAGAAGGAAAGTATAAAAAAACCCGCTACCTTCGTAGCGGGTCGAAACACCAGACACACAATCCCTGTGTCACACATCAAACAAAACCCGTTGATGAGTTAAAAATCCTATCGCTTATTCGGACATTATAAAATGATGTAAATCAATTTTCAGACAGTTCAGATCGCTCACCCCGGGCCTGCAAGTACTCACGAAATTCCGCGGGAGATACAGGCCTGCTGTAGAAATAACCCTGCCCCTTAATAGGCCCCATTTCACGCATAATCTCTCCCTGCCGTTCATTCTCGATACCTTCAGCCACCACACTCAGGCCCAGGTCATGGGCCATATAGACAAGACTCCGCACCAGGCGCAGACGACGCTCGTTATGCTCCAGGTCTCGAATCATGGTGTGATCGAGCTTCAGTACATCCACCGGTAAGTCGGCCAGGTACTGCAGTGATGAATAGCCCGTACCAAAATCATCCAGGGCAATTCGAATTCCGCAGCGCCGGGCCATCTGCAATTTACCCTTGATCATTTCAAGGTTATCCATTAACACCGATTCAGTAATCTCAAGCATCACCCTGTCGGGCTGAACCTCGGCCCTCTCAATCATTCCCATCACCGAGTCACAGAACTCTTCCTGCTGAAACTGCCTGGCCGATACATTGATACTGATATGCATCTTGTGCCCCTGAGACTCCCAGCTCTTCAGTTCCCTGAAGCCCTGTTCGATGATTTTGACCCCCAGCGGCAGGATCAGGCCAGTATCTTCGGCCATACCGATGAAGCGATCAGGACCAATCATGCCATGCTCACGGTGTATCCATCGTGCCAGGGCCTCAGCACCGGTAACCTCTCCTGAGGTGAGATCGATAATAGGCTGAAAATAAGCCACCAGCTCTTCTCTCTCCAGGGAGTCACGCAACATCGACTCATACTGAATAACATCGGCAGCAATATCAGCCAGCTGAGACTCA
>JANTGN010000173.1 GCA_024762895.1 Thiotrichales bacterium | reverse complement strand
GGGCTGGCAGGTAACTGCGATCGATAGCTCCTCAGTAGGCCTGGTGAAGGCTCAAAAGCTGGCCAGGTCACGAGGGGTTGAGATAGAGACCATCCATACGGACCTGGCCCACTATCACTTCGAGGCGTCAGCCTGGGAAGGTATCGTATCAATATTCTGCCACCTGCCGCCCGTATTGAGAAAACAGGTCCATCAACACTTAGTCCCCAGTCTCAAGCCGGGGGGTGTTCTATTACTGGAGGCCTATACCCCCCAGCAGATCCAGCTGGCCACCGGAGGCCCTTCCTCCGAAGAAATGATGATGGATCTGAAGACCCTATCCGAAGAACTTGTGGGACTGAATTTCATTCACGCCCTGGAAACAGAACGCCCCATTCATGAAGGTCAGTTCCATACCGGCACGGGCAGTGTCGTCCAACTTGTCGCGGTGAAACCCGAATAATGGGTTTTCATTCACCACTTTTGAACCCTATGCCCATGTGACTACCATCGCAGAAGGGTTTGTTTTTTGAAGCGCCGCAACGACAAAGGGCCACACTATCGCCTGTCCACGCCTGTCTGCCACTCCCATTGATCATCGATAGATTACCCTTGAACATGAGCGGCCCATCCTTGATCGGTTTGATTGATAACTGACCACCATTATCAATGACAGCTCTTCCTTTACTTCCAATTGCCCCATAATCCCTGAAACCCTGCTTTTCATGGCTATTATCACAAAAGGGTTTGTTGGCCGATTGACCACAACGACACAAGGCTGCGCGAAAGGCGATACCAGGCATATCGACCGGGGCATCTTCCCATACTAGATCCCCTCGAACAAAATACGGCCCATTATAGGTCACCATCACCGTATTAACCGACTCCGGACACTCCTCCAACGCCTGTTGAGTGGACTGATAGGTCAACGCGCCACTGGGGCAGCGTTCAACAATGTCGACCACCTCTTCTGGATTGGCCGCATCGGGCATACACCAGGGCTGTCGCCCCGCAACAAACACATCCCCCTCAGACTGCCCGCACTCGGCAATATGAATACACAGACGGCCATCCCACTCTACATCTATCTGCTCACCCTTAAACTGAAATTTCTGTTCATCACTCATCACCACTCTCCTTTTAATGACATCCCTTGGCTAATGGGCATCGAAACACTGTATATAGTCGATGATGTACACGATGGGAAAAGAATTTTTAATCGCTGGGCTTTGAGTATTAATGGAGTGGCCAAACCAGCATGACCAGAAAAGACATTAACCTGGTCACTGCCATTAGAGAGTAATGGCAGGGTCTGGAAAAGGGTTCAAGCTATCACTTGACTCAGGGGTTGAGAAAAACAACGTTACTACTCTTGGGATCAACAGGATTGGCAATAAACTCCAGGGGTCTGGGCGAACCCAGGAAATAGCCCTGCACAAAATCGACACCGATCTCTTTCAGGAGATCCAGGGCCTCTTCACTTTCAACATATTCTGCGGTGGTCTTTTTGCCCATTTTACGAGCAATCTCTGCTATGGACCTGACCATAACAAGGTCAATCTCATTTTTGGTGATGTTCCTGATGAACTCACCATCGATCTTGATCATATCCACCGGCAGTTCCTTGAGATAGGCCAGAGAAGACAAACCACTGCCAAAATCATCCAACGCAAAGTGACAACCTGCCGCCCTGAGCGCCTTGATAAACAGTACGGCCTGATTCAGGTTAGATATGGCTGCAGTCTCGGTAATTTCAAAACAGAGCTTACTATGAGGGATAGGCGCGGTCTTTAATCGCGTCAGTACATATTTCTGAAAACCATCATCACATAACGACAGGGCTGAGAGATTGATCGAACATAAATCCAGGCGCTCGAGCGCTTCGGGGTTTGCCCCAAACCAGTTGATCACGTGGTCAAGCACCCAGTAGTCAATCTTGGTAGAAAGGTTGAAACGTTCCGCTACCGGCATAAACCCGCCCGGACGAATCGCCTGATCATCGCCCTGCATGCGCAGCAGGATTTCAAAGCGGTCACCCTGAGCGTTATCATCTAATGAACGGATGGGCTGTGCATACAGATTGAACTGATCTCTTTCCAGCGCCTCGGTGATACCCGCAGCAAGGCGCATATCCTCCACCTGACTCGCCATCGCCTCATCATTGGTATGGTAGACATGGATCCGATTTCTACCCTGTTCCTTGGCAGCATAACAGGCTGAATCGGCCATACTCAGTGCAGCTTCCGGACTATATCCCTCCAGCATCGGCACCACGCCAATACTAACGCCAATAGAAAACCGACGTGATCGCCAGTGGAAACGGAAATTCTCAATGGTTGAGCGAATTTTTTCGGCAAGATCAATGGCCTTGTCGATGGGGCAATGCTCCATGATGATGGCAAATTCATCGCCACCCAAACGCGCCAGTGTGTCACGTGCACGTATGTGTCCCTCGAGCAGACTCGCAATCTGTCGTAACAGCTCGTCACCTGCAATATGCCCACAGGTATCGTTGATGATCTTGAACTGATCAAGATCCAGATAACACAGCACATGATCTTCGGCGGAACCCAAGGTATTTTTTAACAGGCGTTCCAGACGATGTTCAAACTCTCGACGATTGATGAGATTGGTCAGGGCATCATGCGTTGCCTGATGTGCCAGCTGTTCTTCCAGCTTTCTTTTTTCCGTGATATCTCGGCATACAACCAGTAGCCTGGGCTCACTGGATTCGAGCTCCTGACTGACACGCTGATGCACCCAGAAAATAGAGCCATCCTTCCTGACACAGCGATATTCGATACCACTGTCGGACATAGGATCATTAAACTTTTTGTCCGAGTAGGCAAATACGGCCGCCTGATCTTCAGGATGAATCAGTTTGGCCACGGACTCACCCACCAGTTCATCGACGGCATAGCCCAACATACGAGCACCGAAACGGTTAATCGACAAGATCTCCCCGGATGGATTAATCGTGGTATTGATGTCGGGGGCATTCTCATACAGGGTCTGGTAACGGGCCTCACTGGCCCTCAGCGCCTCCTCCGCCCTGGCCATCTCCGTCACATTTCTGAATATGCCGCGGGTAGAAATAGCCTCACCATCCTTAATTATGGAACCGCAATCTCCGGACAGATGAACCGTCTCACCCGACTTGGCGATAAACTTAAACTGGATGCAACTAAGTTCCTCACCCTGCTTCAGACGTTCAAAACGATCCTGACAGCACAGCATACTTTCCGGGTGCAACACGTCCAGCAAATTGAGTGATAAAACTTCTTCTTCGGTATACCCCATGGCCTTTCGCCAGGCACTATTCGTATACAGGAAATCACCTGCCGGTGACAGGCACTGAATCAGGTCACTGGTGTTATCAAAGACATCACGGTAACGCTCACTACTGACGACCAGTTCATATTCACTATGCCGTCTTTCATAAGCCTTCTGGGCACGTTTCAGTGTCGATGCCACCAAGGTGGGCAGGTGTGAAATATAGGTATCATTGAGCTCAATGAACTGACCTATGCCCTCTTCCAGGCAACGAAGCTTCATAAATTCACTGCCAGTAGCGGATATCAGGAGTATGGGTATGTCGGGATTGACGGCATCCTTTCTCTGTGCAATATCCAGCGCTGTAAAATCTGCCACTTCAAGGTCGCTAAAGATGAGATGCCATTGGTTCTGCTGGAAGGCCTTATCCAGCATACTCTTGGTTTCCAGAGTTTGAATATGAAGATCAGACCCAGCACTTTCCAACGTCGATTCGATCAATGAAGCCCGTTGTGGCGTACTGGCCACCAGGATATTGATGCTTTTGCCTGTATTAGAGAGCGTCCTGATTTTATCTTCCTGATCCATCACGCTAGCATTTTGTTTCAGACCTGAGCATTAAAATAAGCCAACAAGACGTATTAATAAACATAATTTTACTTATGATATTAATTTTACCTATATTACAAAGACTTACGATTTTACAATTAGTAACAAAATTTGACATCCTCAGACACAATCAAGAGACTTATTGAATAATATTAGCCATAAAAGGCACAATCAACAAAAGTAGCTACTTGAGGTGTCTCACTATCTGGGTCGGTAACCAGCCACCCACCGCCTGTAATGGTGCAGGATTCTGTCCGTCGCTGACCCAGACTGCCAGCGCATACTCCCTTGCTTTCTGAAAATGCAACTCGGGCAGGCTTAACTGCCATTCACCATTGGGTGAGACCACGGTGTCATAACCCACGACAACAAACTCATGCCGGGCCGTTCGCCCACGATTTTCACCCGCAGTGATCTGAGTACTCAAATCCATGCCCAGAACGGCGACATGCAGCATCAGCTCATGAGATAAAGCCTTCAAAGGTTGGTATCTTGCAACCAGCTCTGAGTCAGACAACCTTATATCCAGCAGGCCTCCCCGGAGACCCTGCTTGGGAAATTGCCGATCAATAAAGCCCTGTCGCCAGGGTTGGCCATTGACCATGAAGGCAGGGGTATAGACCGTGCGGTGCCCAAGGGTTCTCGCATATTGTGATTGGCGTTGCCCATGGGCTGCCTGTGCATAAGGGTCACGCCAGCCTATGTAATCCCAGTAATCGACATGAAAGGCAACAGGGATATAGGTATGCCAGAGCTCATCATGTGTTTTCAGGGAATTCAAAAGACGCTCTGCTGGCGGGCAGCTACTGCATCCTTCCGAGGTATACAACTCGATCAGCACACTGGATGACGGTCCACTACTGAGTTCTACCTCATCACTGGCATGAACCAGACCGGCAAAACACAAGGTTAGTAACCAAACCCCGTATTTTCTCTGAATTTGCAACCATGGAATCAATTTCATGTCACATAGGACATATAAAACCAACAAGGGTTGCATATCAGCCATCATCATTCATTATTTAATCCCAGTATGATTCTAATCACTGATATAACCATAGTTTGAGTATTTTTATATGGCACACCGTTCCCTATTGCTAATACTTGCCCTGGTCATGACGACCGCCTGCAGCGAACATCCCTCACGATTCATCGGTCTATGGCATAACCCCAATCATCCAGACGAGGTTCTGGAACTACGCAAAGACGGGACCTTTCACTCAAGTAATGGCAGAGAGGAATTGAATGGTTACTGGAATAGCTACAAGCAGGGCCACATCACCCTGACGATCGCGTCAGATAAAGATGCCAACCTGCTGGATGCCCGATATGATGAGACAGACAATAAACTGATTATTACCATTGCGGGCGACAAGGTAGTGATGCAGCAAGCCAATTAAACAATCTAATCCAATATCAATAGAAAATAATACTGGCTTATTAGGCTCAAATGGTTTAGTGTGCCTGTAGTTGCAGTTTTTGTATCGTAGTTGTTCCGGTGGTTCCTCGCAGTATTCAAGCGTCATCTCATCCGTAATTTCTCAACAGTAACTTGCACGCTAATACACTTTTTTATTAATAATTTTTGAGGTAACCAATAATGGCTACAGGTACAGTAAAGTGGTTCAACGACAGTAAAGGTTTCGGATTCATTGCTCCTTCAGACGGTAGTGCTGATGTATTCGTACATCATTCAGCCATCCAGAGCACTGGTTTCAAATCTCTTGCCGAAGGTCAGACCGTGACTTTTGACATCGAGAACGGAGCCAAGGGTCCTAGCGCTGCAAACGTTGTTCC
>JANTGN010000172.1 GCA_024762895.1 Thiotrichales bacterium | reverse complement strand
TCTTTTAACAGCAGTTTGAGCTCTTCGATACCAGCCCCGGTCTGTGCAGAAATCCCAATCTCTTCGCCATGCAGGCCTTCAGGCCGATGACTGATATCAATCTTGTTATATACCTCGATGACACGAAGATTTTCCGGCAGGCTATTGCGTATCAGGGTTTCTTCTTCCGCCTTGCCCAGGGAATCATCAATCAGCAGCAATAACAGATCGGCCTGACTGATGGCCTGCCAGGCCCGTCGAATACCCTCCTGCTCCACCGGATCCGTGCTTTCACGCAAACCTGCGGTATCAGTGATATGCAGGGGCATCCCTTCAATATGGATACTCTCTTTCAGCACATCCCGTGTGGTGCCGGGTATATGGGTGACGATGGCCGCTTCACGACCCGATAATGCATTCAGCAGACTGGATTTACCGGCGTTCGGTTTTCCCGCCAGAACCAGATTCATACCCTCCCGCAGCAGACTGCCCTGCCTGGCCTCCTCAAAGACCTGATTGAGATTGGCCTCAATGGCGGACAAACGACCCAGAACCGATTCATCGGCCAGAAAATCGATCTCCTCGTCGGGAAAATCCAGGGCCGCCTCGACATAGACCCTCAGCTCAATCATTTGGTTGGTGAGCGTATGAATACGTTGAGAGAATTCGCCCTGCAGTGAACGTAAAGCGGATCGGGCCGCCTGCTGGGTACTACTGTCGATGAGATCGGCTATGGCCTCAGCCTGAGCCAGATCCATTTTGTCATTCAGGAAAGCGCGTTCCGAAAACTCTCCGGGTCTTGCCGGTCTTGCACCGGCCGCGAAGACCCTGTCGAGCAACATGTCTATTACCACTGGGCCCCCATGCCCCTGAAGCTCGAGGATATCCTCACCGGTGAAGGAATGGGGTCCGGGAAAATAAAGGGCGAGACCATCATCAATGGCTATCCCCTCATCATCAAGAAAAGGTCGGTGCACAGCCAGTCTTGCTGTGGGTACCTGTCCCAGGACCTCCTGGGCTATGGTCTTAACCGCAGGCCCTGAAATACGAACGATGCCCACCCCGCCCCTTCCCGGCGGGGTGGCACATGCGGCAATCGTATCGTTGCTCATAACCCCTGAATCAGGATTTAGCACCCTTCTCCATGTTGCGCATGATCATCCACTGCTGGGCAATTGAGAGGACGTTATTGGTGACCCAGTACAACACCAAACCCGATGGGAAGAAGGCGAAGAAGACGGTAAATACCACGGGCAGGATCATCATGATCTTGGCCTGCATTGGATCCAGGGGCGCCGGGTTGAGCTTTTGCTGGATCAGCATGCTGGCACCCATGATCAGGGGCAGGATGAAATAAGGATCCTTGGTTGAAAGATCCTGAATCCACAATATCCAGGGTGCCTGGCGCATTTCTACACTTTCAAGCAACATCCAGTAAAAGGCGATGAAGACCGGTATCTGTACCAGGATGGGCAGGCAACCACCCAGTGGATTGATCTTCTCTTTCTTATACAGATCCATCAGGGCCTTATTCATGCCCTGCTTGTCATCGCCGTACGATTCCTTGAGTTGCTGTAGTTTGGGTTGCACCGCGCGCATCTTAGCCATGGAGCGATAACTGGTAGCTGAGAGCTTGTAAAACGCTGCCTTGATCAGGATGGTGACAATGATAATGGCCCAACCCCAGTTACCAATCAGGTCATGGATCAGACTGAGTAACCAGAACAGAGGCTTGGATAGAACGGTGAAGATCCCGTAATCCGCTGTGAGCTCCAGGCCAGGGGAAATTTCTTCCAGGCGATTCTGAAGCTTAGGGCCAACAAATAGTTCCGTTTTAAAATCGCCCTTTTCTCCTGGCTGAATCAGTTTTTCTCCGGAGCGGATGCCTACCAGATATTGTGCAGACATACCGGCTCCGCCGGAGATTATCTTTGAATAATAATTATCGCTCTCATCGGGGTTTGCTATCCATGATGACAGGAAATAATGCTGTAGCATGGCAATCCAGCCACCCGTATATTCTAGGGAAAGTGGTTCCTCCTCGAATTTATCAAAGGCCAGTTTTTCGTATTTACCATCGTAGTAGGCGGCACCCGTAAAGGTATAAATGAATTTATTCCCACTATTATCTGCAGGGGGAGTACGACGCAGCTGCCGATACTGCCTGCCCATCCAGGGTTGAGCGCTTTGATTATCAACCTCATGATTCACATCAATCAGAAATTCACCACGTTTAAAGATAAAACGCTTGGTTACCCTGATACCATCGCTACTGACCCAGGTCAGTGGCACTTCGAGCATATCTTCGCCCTCTTTGAGGCGATAATCAGTCTGCGCCGCATGGTATACGGCATAATGACTTGGTGCCCGTCCACTGGTTTCCGTACCTGGCAGTTTGCTATGGATCAGCCCAGACTGAGCGATGTAATAACTTTGGGGGTTGTCATTGAAGAGCTCAAAATAATTATCCGGCTCATCGACACTCACTGGATAGGTTGGTAGCTGGGCCTTAACAATATCGCCCCCCCGAGTATCGATGACCAGATCAAGAACATCAGTACGTACATGGATTCTCTGGGATTGAGATGTGGTCACAGCAGGCTGACTACCTGGTATGGCACTGACCTCATTAATGGCTGGCAGGTCACCTCTGGCTTCAGGCGCCTGGGTTGACTGGCCTGCTGAATCTACAGTCGAAGTATCAGAAAGCTTCGGCTGAGGTTTTGGGCCGTAATCCAGCTTCCACTGCTGCCAGATCAGAAAACCGACAACGACCAACGCGATCAATAGAATATTTCTTTGATTATCCATGATGATGTTTGACTGAGTGATGTTTGTCTTCGGGGACTGGATCATAACCCCCTTTGGCCCATGGATGACAGCGGAATAAACGCTTTATCCCCATCCAACCCCCCTTCAGAGGTCCATAATGATCGATGGCATCAATCGCATAACAGGAGCAGGTAGGAGTGAAACGACAGTGCTGGCCGATATAAGGGCTTAAAATAAGCTGATATGCCTTGATGAATCCAATCAGGAGTTTGCGCATTTTTTCTGTAACCGGTGCCAGAGCTTGTTTAAGCCAGAAGACAATTGCTTATTACTAAGCTGAATGGCCTCTGGTCGACAAAGAACGACGATATCTATAGCCGGTAGCTCCTTTTGATGCTTTCGAAAGGTTTCTCGAACCAGTCGTTTGATCCGATTTCGCTCAACGGCCTTACGGGCACATTTTTTTGAGATCGCCAGACCCAATCGGGGCGTACCTTGGTGATTGGCACAGGCAAGCAGCGTAAATGCCTCGTTACTGACACGCGTCGGTTTGGCAAATACACGCTGAAAGTGATCCGATGTGGTGAGTCGGGCGGTACGTGGAAAGGACCACCCGTTTGATTCCATCAGGAGAATCAGGGGGCCAGGCGGGCACGACCCTTGGCGCGACGGGCACGCAGAACCTTACGGCCACCCACGGTGCTCATGCGGGCACGGAATCCATGAGTGCGCTTGCGCCGGGTATTATGTGGTTGAAAAGTTCTTTTCATGATCTTGATCCGATGTTTTACCTGTTCGATGATTGCCGATACAGGCGTTAAAAAATGGACGCGAAATTTACCTGTCCGGGGACTTTTTGTCAAGCATAAAAGTGATGTTAAAACCTGTGGATAAGTCTCTGCTTCCGGTATAGACTTTGGCCTTCGTGTTAAATGGTAGTTACCCCCGATTGAGACATCCCCAGTGAATGCAAACGTCTGGCAACAATGCGTCAGCAAACTTCAGGCCGAGCTATCCGATCAGCAGCTCAATACCTGGATACGGCCCCTGCATGCCCGAGAAGAAAATGGGACCATCCAGCTGTTTGCACCCAATCGTTTCGTTCTAGACTGGGTAAAACAACACTACTTCGAGCATATTGTTACGTTGGCTGGCAGTGTTTCTGGCAATCCTGATCTGCATATTTCCCTGGTCATCGGCAATGGCGATCTTTCCCAGGCCGCACCACCCAAGATCGACAACCATAGTTCTGCGGTTAACCTTCCGACGTTTCAAAACAACCTGAATCCCAATTTTACCTTCTCAACCTTTGTTGAAGGAAAATCCAATCAACTGGCAAAGGCCGCTGCCATTCAGGTTGCTGAGAACTGTGGTACAGCCTACAACCCTTTATTCATCTATGGGGGTGTTGGTCTGGGTAAAACACATCTGATGCATGCCATTGGTAATCAGATCCTGACCCAGAAACCCGATGCAAAGGTTGTTTATCTACATTCCGAGCGCTTTGTAGCCGACATGATCAAGGCCCTTCAGCATAATGCAATCGATGCCTTCAAGAGTCATTATCGCTCAGTCGATGCCTTATTGATTGATGATATCCAGTTCTTCGCCGGCAAGGAGCGTTCCCAGGAAGAATTCTTCCATACCTTCAATGCCTTACTGGAGTCCCAACAACAGGTGATACTGACCTGTGATCGATACCCCAAGGAGGTCGATGGCCTTGAAGAAAGGCTTAAGTCTCGTTTTGGCTGGGGTCTCACGATCGCCATCGAACCTCCCGAGTTAGAGACCCGTGTTGCGATATTGCAGAAAAAGGCCGAGCAGGCCGGAATCGATCTACCCAGTGAAGTTGCGTTTTTCGTAGCTCAGCGCCTGCGATCCAATGTTCGTGAACTGGAAGGTGCGCTTCGACGTGTCATGGCCAATGCTCAGTTTACCGGTCAGCCCATTACCCTGGATTTTGCCAAGGAGGCACTTCGTGATCTGCTGGCACTACAGGACAAACTGGTCACCATCGATAATATACAGAAAACCGTTGCAGATTATTTTAAGATACGAATATCTGATCTACTTTCAGCACGTCGTAGTCGTTCGATAACAAGACCACGACAGATTGCAATGGCCCTGTCTAAAGACCTGACTAACCATAGTCTGCCAGAAATAGGTGATGCCTTTGGAGGACGCGACCACACTACGGTGTTACATGCCTGCAGGAAAGTCGCAGAACTTCGAGAAAGTGATCAGCAGATCGATATGGACTATACCAATCTACACAGAACCCTATCGACTTGAACAAACCTGTGGATAAGTTGTGATTTACCCAAGCATGAAATAAATGAGAAAAGTTATCCACAAATCACACACAGGTGATTATCAGGCTTTCCCTGATAATACCACAGGAAGAAATCGATTAAGTAATTGATAATAATAGATAAATTATTGTTATCCCCGAAAAATTGGCTCAGTTATTACTACTATTAAAAGATTAAATAAATAGTATTAAAGGACCGGTACCTCCATGAAAATTAGTATTGAACGTGACGTGTTACTCAAGCCTCTCCAACAGGTAATCGGAGCTGTTGAGAAACGTAATACCATGCCAGCCCTGGCTAACATCCTCATTAAAGCGGATGAAAACACCTTACAGTTCACCGGTACCGATCTTGAAATAGAACTTCATGCCTCCATCGATCACCCGGTTGATGAAATCGGAGAAACCACTTTACCCGCCAGAAAATTAATGGACATATGTAAGGCCCTTCCAGAAGGTGCACAGATAGTTATAAATGCCGATACAGATAAAGCCTCTGTTCGATCTGGTAGAAGCCGTTTTAGCCTGGTTACCCTACCCGCTACTGAATTTCCTGTTCTTGAGGAAATAACCAGTAGCAAGATGTTCACCCTGCCACAATCAACCCTGAAATCATTGATTGAGAAAACGGCCTTTGCGATGGCGCACCAGGATGTTCGATATTACCT
>JANTGN010000171.1 GCA_024762895.1 Thiotrichales bacterium | reverse complement strand
AAACGAGAAGACCTGAATCATACCGGTGCGCACAAGATCAACAACACGATCGGTCAGGCCCTGCTGGCAAAACGTATGGGCAAGAAGCGCATTATTGCCGAGACGGGGGCCGGCCAGCATGGTGTGGCCTCTGCGACGGTAGCGGCCCGACTGGGGCTGGAATGCGTGGTTTATATGGGGGCTGAAGATATCGAACGCCAGGCACCCAATGTCTATCGCATGAAGCTCCTGGGTGCTGAGGTGGTACCGGTTACATCCGGTTCACGTACCCTCAAGGATGCCCTGAATGAAGCCATGCGGGACTGGGTGACCAATGTCGATGACACCTTTTATATTATTGGCACCGTAGCCGGACCCCACCCCTATCCAGCCATGGTGCGGGACTTTCAGACCGTGATTGGTCGTGAAGCGCGCCGCCAGATGCAGGACCTGACGGGCAGGCTACCTGATGCCCTGATAGCCTGTGTCGGTGGGGGGTCCAACGCCATCGGTTTGTTCCATCCCTTCCTTGGTGATGAGGAGGTGGCTATCTATGGGGTAGAGGCCGCTGGTTATGGTCTTGAGACCGGACGCCATGCAGCTCCCCTGTGCGCAGGCAAGCCGGGTGTTCTGCACGGTAATCGTACCTACCTGATGGAGAGTGCCGATGGCCAGATTATTGAGACACACTCCGTGTCTGCGGGCCTGGATTATCCGGGGGTAGGGCCTGAGCATGCCTGGCTGAAGGATACTGGACGGGCCAACTATGTAGCGGTGACGGATGAGGAGGCAATGGCGGCCTTTCATGCCCTGACGCGCACCGAGGGGATTATTCCGGCACTGGAAAGCAGTCATGCACTGGCTTACGCCATGAAGCTGGCCCCTGAGCTCTCCAGGGACAATCATTTACTGGTGAATCTATCCGGGCGAGGAGATAAGGACATCAATACCGTCGCCCGTCTGGAAGGCATTACATTATGAGTCGCATAGAACAACGTTTTGCCGATCTGAAGGCAGAGGGTAAGAAGGCCCTGATTCCTTATATTACTGCGGGCGATCCGAATCCGAGTGTCACGGTTCCCCTGATGCATGCGATGGTCAGGGCCGGCGCCAATTTGCTCGAACTCGGGGTCCCCTTTTCTGACCCGATGGCGGATGGTCCCGTGATCCAGGAGGCCTGCGAGCGTGCCCTGGAGCATCATGTCAGTCTGGTTGATGTGCTGGGTATGGTCGCTGAATTCAGACAACAGGATAACAATACCCCTGTGATCCTGATGGGCTATATGAATCCCATCGAGGTAATTGGCTATCAGGAGTTTGCCAATAAGGCAGCCCAGGCCGGTGTGGATGGCGTGTTGACAGTCGATCTGCCTCCGGAGGAAGGACATGATATCCTGCCTATATTCAAGGCAGCGGATATTGATCCCATATTCCTGCTGGCTCCTACTACGGTTGAGCCACGTGTGAAACAGATCTGCGATGTGGGCAGCGGATTTGTTTATTATGTCTCGTTAAAGGGTGTGACGGGTTCCAGTAGTCTGGATATAGATGCCGTTGCCGCCAGGCTGGATGTGATCAGAAAATATGCGTCGACACCCGTTGGGGTTGGGTTTGGGATAAAGGATGCCGAATCGGCGGCCAAGGTGTCCCAGGTAGCTGATGCCGTCGTCGTCGGCAGTGCCATAGTGAATCGAATTGCAGAACATGTGACCGAACCTGAGCAGTTTACACAGGAAATCGTAGACCTCCTTGCTTCCATGCGTGAGGCAATGGATTCGAGCACATAGCATAAGAGGATTACTTCATGAGCTGGTTTGAAAAACTGATGCCATCGAAGATCCGTACCGATGCCACCGGCAAACGGGCGGTTCCCGAGGGTGTATGGATCAAGTGTGATTCCTGCAATGCCGTGCTCTATCGTTCAGAACTGGAGCGTAATCTTGAGGTCTGTCCCAAGTGTAGTCATCACATGCGTATTGGTGGTCGCAGGCGTCTTGAGACCTTTCTGGATGAAGAGCCCAGAATTGAGATTGCAGCCGAGGTCGAACCGGTCGATGCCCTCAAGTTTAAGGATAGTAAAAAGTATAAGGACCGTCTGGTGGCATCCCAGAAGAGTACCGGTGAACAGGATGCACTGATTGTCATGAGAGGGCAGGTCAAGGGTCTGCCTCTGGTCGCCGCGGCCTTTGATTTTCGCTTCATGGGCGGCTCGATGGGGTCTGTGGTTGGTGAGCGTTTTATCCGGGCGGTG
Organism: Thiotrichales bacterium; assembly: GCA_024762895.1. GTDB lineage: Bacteria > Pseudomonadota > Gammaproteobacteria > J044 > J044 > JANTGN01. The sequence goes on along the minus strand of JANTGN010000171.1, from coordinate 3,609 downwards.
AACACCTGCCTGCAGGATGGCATTCCCCTGGTCTGTTTTTCAGCCAGTGGCGGTGCTCGAATGCAGGAGGCCCTGTTTTCCCTGATGCAGATGTCAAAGACTAGTGCGGCTCTTGCCAAACTCTCACGACGGGGTATCCCTTTCATCTCCGTCATGACCGATCCAACCATGGGCGGGGTATCTGCCAGCCTCGCCATGCTGGGTGATATCAATGTTGCCGAGCCAAAGGCCCTGATTGGTTTTGCGGGTCCCCGTGTTATTGAGCAAACGGTGCGTGAAACCCTGCCCGAGGGCTTTCAGCGCAGTGAGTTTTTATTGGATCATGGTGCCGTCGACATGATCGTGGATCGCCGTGAAATGCGGGATAAGCTGGCCAACGTACTTACCATGATGCAGCGTAAGGCTGCGCCTTAGCCAGGCATCGATGCGATTTAATACCCTGGATGCCTGGTTACAGTGGCAGGAGGGGCTTCATCCCAAGGCCATAGATCTGGGCCTTGAGCGCGTGCAAAGGGTTGCCGAGCGATTGCAACTCACCCGTTCCAGGGCCACCGTGATCACGGTGGCGGGTACCAATGGCAAGGGCTCATCCCTGGCCATGCTAAACAGCATCTACACAGCAGCGGGGTATCGAGTGGGTTTGTACACCTCGCCTCATGTGCATCGCTACAATGAACGTATCCAGATTCAGGGTGCCCCGGTGAGTGATGAGGCCTTATGTGAGGTCTTTGATATCATCGACGAGGCTCGTGGTGATATCTCACTCAGTTATTTCGAGTTTGGCACCCTGGCCGCGCTACAGCTGTTTTCCAGACAGGAACTGGATCTACTATTACTCGAAGTGGGCCTGGGCGGACGCCTGGATGCCGTCAATATCATTGACCCTGATCTGTCCCTGATTACCAGTATCGATGTGGATCATATCGAATGGCTAGGCTCTGATCGAGAGCAGATCGGTGTGGAAAAGGCCGGCATCATGCGACCTGGAAAACCCGCTGTCGTGAGTGATCCACGCCCCCCTGAGTCAGTCGGGTCAGAGGCAAACAGGATGGGGAGTGATCTGAGTAGCCTGGGCCAGGAATTTCAATACCATAAAATCGATCAGGAATGGACCTGGTTTTCGGATCAAACGCGTCATCAGCACCTGCCGATGCCGGGATTGAAAGGCGATTTCCAGTTACAGAATGCAGCGGGCGTGATCGCGGTGACTGAATTACTGCAGAACAGGCTGCCTGTAAGTCACGATGCCCTGGCCCTGGGACTTAAGACGGCCACCGTGATAGGACGCCTGACGCAGATTGATTCCAACCCCGAGGTGCTGGTGGATGTTGCTCATAACCCACAGAGTACCAGGGTGCTGGCCGATTATTTATCTACGCATCCCGTCTCTGGTCGTCAACTGGCCGTGATGGGTGTCATGGCGGATAAGGATGTCGCGTGTATGCTAAAACCATTAGAGCAGAGCTTTGATGCCTGGCTGCTGGCCCAGCCCCGTCTTCCCCGTGCGCTGGAGGCGGACAGGCTGGCCCGGGAGCTTTCTGAAATTGGGACGACCGTCCCGGTCAGTCAGTATGGCAGTATTCAGGAGGCCTGCGAAGCCGCCAGGTCCCAGGCTCAGGCCAATGATCGTATTGTGATTTTTGGATCTTTTTATACCGTGGCCGAGGCCCTGTCCAAAACGTATAATGAACAATCAATAATGCCCTCCAGAGAGAAAATTTGAGTGGAAATTACGGTTAAGCAAAGATTGGCAGGAGCCATTGTCCTGATTGCCCTGGGCGTCATTTTTATACCTATGTTGCTGGATGGGGCAGGCATGAGGGAAAAGGATCGTCTGGAGATGCGACTGCCGCCAAAACCGCGATATGATTTTCCGCGCCAGATAGAAGTTGAGCCCTTGCCCGAACCGGTCAAGGAAGAGGTGGTCGCCACAGAGTCTGAGCCGATCAAGGAAGAGCCCAGGCCAGAAAAAGAGCCAAAGCCAGTCAAGCCCCCAGTACAGGAAAAGCCCAGGGCCAGCACCAAGCCGGTAAAAGTCGAGCCAGAGCCGGCCCCGACCAAGAGCCCCGGGCTGACAACGTATGTCATTCAGGTGGGTAGCTTTGGTGATCGCAGTAATGCCCTGGCACTCAGGGACAAGCTGAGAAAGGCCGGGTTTACTGCCTATATTGAGAGCACTCGAGCGGGTGGAAAAGCAATGACCCGGGTCAAGGTAGGGCCCGTGCTGAAGCAGAAAGAGGCCGAGAGCCTGTTACAACGTCTGAATAAAAAGATGAAGCTTGAGGGACAGATCGTCAAGGAATAACCGGGACACTTAAAAATCCTCGGTCTGGCATTGGAAATTACCCATGAGTTTAGAACTTACGGCTTATCTCAATAGACGGCGGTCTGTTACACTACGCTTTTTTGACAAGGGCCTTGCATGAACTGGTTAGATCTCGTCATTATTGGCATTATCGCCATCTCAGCAGTGATCAGTCTATTCCGTGGTTTTACCAAGGAGGCCATCTCGCTTGGCACCTGGATACTGGCCTTCTGGTTGGCGCTGGCCTTTTCTACTCGTCTTGCGGTCATGCTTCCAGACAGTATCTCCAGTCCTACAGCACGTATTGCAGTCGCCTTTGCCGGATTGTTTGTGCTCACCGTCATTCTGGGTGGCATTGTTAATTTTCTCATAAGCAGCCTGGTGGAGAAGACCGGGTTGACCGGCACGGATCGAGCACTGGGTGTGGTATTTGGTATTGTTCGTGGTGTGATATTAGTCGTTGCTCTGACCCTGCTTGCAGGTTTAACCACCCTTCCTAAAGAAAAGGCCTGGGAAAAGTCCCTCATGATTGGGAAGTTTGAACAGGGGGCTATCTGGTTGAAGGGATACGTACCAGACAGTTTGGCAAAGGAAATTTCCTTTTAACCGAACGTCTACGCGGAGGTTTTCCCCATGTGCGGGATTATTGGTATCGTTGGCAAATCGCCTGTCAATCAGGTCATTTATGATTCCCTGACAGTGTTGCAGCACCGTGGACAGGATGCCGCAGGTATCGTGACCTGTGATGGTGGGCAACTGTCGCTTCGAAAAGACAATGGTCTGGTGCGTGATGTGTTCCGTACCCGTCATATGAAGAAGCTGAAAGGTAACATGGGTATAGGCCATGTACGCTATCCCACTGCTGGTTCATCCTCTTCAGCCGAGGCCCAGCCCTTTTATGTGAATTCTCCATTTGGCATTGTTCTGGGGCATAACGGAAACCTCACCAATGCCCATGAGCTCAAGAAGGAGTTATTTCTTCAGGATCGGCGCCACATCAACACCACTTCTGATTCTGAAATACTGCTCAATATCTTTGCCCATGAATTACTGATCCAGGATGCACTGGATGTGAGTCCGGAAGATGTATTTGCAGCGGTTTCCGGCGTACACCGCCGTTGCAAGGGCGCCTATGGTGTCGTGGCGATGATCGCAGGGGTAGGGATTCTGGCCTTCAGGGATCCCCATGGTATACGCCCTGTCGTATATGGTTATCGAGAGACCAAGAAGGGCAGGGAAGTGATGGTTGCCTCTGAAAGCGTGGCCCTTGATACGCAGGGATTTACCCTGGAGCGTGACCTGGA
>JANTGN010000170.1 GCA_024762895.1 Thiotrichales bacterium | reverse complement strand
TAATCCTCGATACCGGCATGGGCGATGATCTCAACCTCAGGCAATGCCTCGAATGCCTGAATGCCGTAATAGTGATCCGGGTGGTTATGGGTGACGATGACATACCGTATGGGCTGATCGGTGATACTCCGTATCGTGGCGATCATACGTCGGCCCAGCAGGGGCGTCCCCAGGACGTCTATGACCACAACCCCCTCATCCGTTACCACAAAGCCGGCATTACCATTAAAACCACGATTCTGGGGGCTGAGTTGTTCAATACTCCCCATGAATAACCAGGTGTCGGTACCCAGGCAATAGACTGGCAACAGATCAGCAGGTGATTCCTGGCCGGTAAAATGATATTCGGGCACCTGATTGGTATCGATCACACGTTGATCGGGCACTGAGCAGCCATGGTCAGATGCCGTGACAGAAACGCCCCATACACCCAACAGAATTCCAATAAGATATCGCATGTCAATTGAGTATAGTTGAGTTTATTTCTTCAACATTGAATTGGCGGTCTGGATACTGACCAGGCGGGCAATAAAAATGGCCACATAGAGCTGACCCATGAGGGTCTCGACCTGAACCATGGTACGCGCCTCCAGGGAGGCGGGAGTGATATCCCCATAGCCCAGTGTAGTCATGGTGACATAACTGAAATAATTAAACAGATAGAGATAACTCGAGCCTTCCTGCCCTGTTGAAATAATCTGATCCGCCATGGTAAATGCCGACGGGTCCAGGATGTAATAGGCATGGTAAATCAGAGAAAAGATCAACCCGATGAGCAGATAGACGCTGACCCCACCGGCTACAATGTCCGCAGTCACCTTCCTGGCCGTCAGCACGTCGATAAAAATCAATAACGCAATGTAGCTAAACAGAAGTACCGGGCTGGTTCTGGCAAAGAGAATGTAAAAATCATTATTCGAAGGAATCTGGAACCAGAATACGATGAGGCTGGGTATCAGTAAAATTACAGCGGGTATCAGGTGTTTGCGCTTTCTCCTGACTGCATAGACCCCGGTGATGAGAATCAGAGACATCAAGATCAGAAACAGGTAACTGCTAATCTCGACGCTAGATACCAGAGGTTCCAGAAAAACCAGAAGTACGATGCTAGTGAGCAGAATCCGATATTTATCTCTTTGAAAAAAACTTCGGATGGCGTTTGTCATCAGGTGTCTTTTTTTAGTTTCTGCAAACGTTCCTTAAGTTGTATCAGACTGCCATCCAGCCCCAGTCTAAGCTCCTTGTTGGCAAGCATAAGCAACGGATAGGTATTACAGATTAGCGGGACTAGCTGCTCTCTGACCTTGGCCGTTTCTCCGGCCTTGATAAGCACCAGGGCCTCATCGATGGTCAGCTGATGACGCAGGGCCTTCTTGCCTTTCTCATCCTTCCTTGTGGCCAGCTTTTCTTCATCGAATATGAGGCAATTACCGCCCTTGGAGACCGCGTTTGAAAGACGAGCCTCGGCAACCTGCAGGATCTCATCGAACTCCAGGTCTTCGCGAATCGTTGGTGTGACCAGCCCGGCACTGATGGTCATACGAAAACGTGCGCCGCCAATACGGTAACCGGTCTTCTGCATGATCTGGTGGATCTTTTCTGCCTGTTTGCGCGCGGTCTGCTCATCGGCTCCCGGCATCACCACGGCAAACTTATCCAGGCCAATGCGTACCAGGGTATCTTCACTGCGGATGGTACCGGATATGATCTTGCTGATATTGATCAGGACCTTTTCCGCAACCTGCTTGCCTTTTTTCTTGTACAGAACACCATACTTATCCACATTCATGCGCAACACGGAGATCGGGCTGTCCTGCTTAAGCGCAAAGGACAGCAGCTCTGGCCCGTGTTCCCTGAGGTAAAGGTTATTGGCCAGCCCCGTCAGTGGGTCGATGGTTGAGGTCTGCTCCAGCGCCTGAGTCGCTTCTTCGAGTTTACGTGCTACATGCTCCGACTTGGCGTGAGCCTTGGCGCGCGCCTTCAGCTCAAGGGAATCAAAGGGCTTGGTAATAAAATCGGTGGCACCCAGGGAGAGTGACTGACGTTGCATCTTTTCATCATCTTCATGACCGGTGATGATGATGACGGGCAATTGATTGATACGGTTATGAATGGATTCACGAATGTTACGTAGCAACTGAAAGCCATTCATGTTGGGCATCATCAGGTCAGAAAAAACAACCTGAATACTATGGTCCTCGGTGATGACCTTCCAGGCCTCTTCCCCATCCTCGGCCTCAACGACATCGAAATCCTGACACAGGAGGCGGCGCATGGCCTTGCGCATAGTGCGCGAATCATCAACAACAAGTATTCGAGGTTTGGGCAGAGTTATGTTCTGCGTATCCATTGTGCTCATAGTTTTTAGTATCAATGCCATAGATGATTGGGCAATCGTAGCATTGTTTTCATCGATTTTGGCGCAATAGATCACAGTTTCAGCGCAATCTTTAGTTTATTGCACGCAAAAAAAAAGGGCGAACAAGTCGCCCTTCTGCATCTCTACTTATTCAGCCGATGACTGCCGCGACGCGCGCTTGCGTTCATTCTCAAGAAGCAGCTTTTTACGCAGACGAATATGATTGGGGGTCACTTCCACCAGTTCATCATCATCGATGAACTCTAGCGCCTGTTCCAGCGTATGCGTAATTGGGGGTGTCAGCACCTGCGCCTCGTCCGTACCCGCCGCACGGATGTTAGTCAGCTGCTTACCCTTGAGGGCATTAACGACAAGGTCATTATCACGCGAGTGCAGGCCTATGATCATGCCCTCGTAGACCTCTTCACCATGACCGATGAACAGGCGACCACGGTCCTGCAGGTTGAACAGGGCATTGGTCAGGGCCTTACCCGGAGAGTTGGCAATCAGCACGCCGTTCACACGGCTACCGTAGTCACCACGCTTGAAGGGACCGTAATGATCAAAGACGCTATAAATCAGTCCGGAACCCTGGGTCGCCGTGAGGAACTCGGTACGAAAACCAATCAGGCCCCGAGCGGGCATAATGTAATCCAGGCGCACACGACCATGGCCATCGGGCTCCATGTTCTTCAGCTCACCACCGCGGGCACCAAGCTTCTCCATCACGCCGCCCTGGTGCTGCTCTTCCACATCCACGGTCACCTGCTCAAAGGGCTCCTGTGGCTCGCCGTCGATCTCTCGGATGATGACCTCGGGACGGGATACCCCCAGTTCGAAACCCTCACGGCGCATACTCTCGATCAGTACAGAGAGATGCAGCTCACCACGACCCGAAACACGGAATTTATCGGGGTCAGAACCCTGTTCCACGCGCAGGGCCACGTTGTGAACCAGCTCCTGCTCCAGGCGTTCCTTGATCTGACGACTGGTGACAAATTTGCCATCCTTACCGGCAAAGGGCGAGTTGTTGACCTGGAAGGTCATACTCACAGTGGGTTCGTCCACGCTCAGCGGGGCCAGCGCCTCAACCGCCTCTGGGTCGCAGAGGGTATCGGAGATATTCAGGGGATCAAGGCCAGTGAAGCAGACGATATCGCCCGCCTGAGCCTCATCCACCTCGACTCGTTCCAGACCCATGAAACCATAGAGCTGTAACACACGACCATTGCGACGTTGCCCCTCGGAATCGACGACGGTCACCACAGTATTGGTCCTGATTCGACCGCGGGTAATACGGCCGATGCCAATCACGCCGACGTAGCTGCTGTAGTCGAGCTGTGAGACCTGTAACTGGAAGGGGTCTTCCGGCTCTACCTGCGGTGGGTGCACATGATCAACAATGGCCTGCAGGAGCGGCATCATATCGCCATCACGCACATCAGACTCCAGACCGGCAAAACCACTCAGGCCCGAGGCATAGACGACAGGGAAATCTAACTGTTCATCGGTGGCGCCCAGCCGGTCAAACAGATCAAAGGTCTGGTCCAGGGCCCAGTCGGGACGTGCCGACGGGCGATCGATCTTGTTCACTACCACGATTGGCTTCAGGCCACGGGCCAGGGCCTTTTCGGTCACAAAGCGGGTCTGGGGCATAGGACCTTCAACGGCATCTACCAGCAGCAGTACCGAGTCCACCATGGACAATACGCGCTCCACTTCACCCCCAAAATCTGCGTGTCCCGGGGTATCGACGATATTGATGCGGTACTCACCCCATCGAATCGCGGTGGGCTTGGCAAGGATGGTAATGCCCCGCTCGCGCTCCTGGTCGTTGGAGTCCATGGCCCGCTCTTCCAGCTGGGTACGATCGTCCAGGGTATCGGACTGCTTCAACAGCTGGTCAACCAGGGTGGTCTTACCATGGTCAACATGGGCGATAATGGCAATATTACGAAGATTTTCGAGCATACGGGCGCTACCGGTATAAAAATGAGGCGCGATTATACGGTAAAGCGCATCAAGAAGGGGAAAAAACGGGATGAGCCATGCTCATCCCGCCGTAAACTGACTCAGACGCCTGGGGTACAGGGCGTCTTGAGCTGGACCAGTGATTCTTCACCAGAAGGGGCAACCAGGGGCAGATTGGCCTCATTCCAGGCCACCATACCGCCAAAGACATTGGTTACATCGGTATAACCCATCTGCTGCAGGACATCGCAGGCCATGGCGGCACGCGCGCCAGAACGGCACATGACCAGCCATTTCGCATCACGATGGTCACGAAGTTCGGGAATAGCACCGTCATATTTACGATCGGCTGCGGCCTCCAGCATGCCACGAGGTACATGGAGTGAGTGATTTATGGCACCGGACAGGTATTCAGCGGGCTCACGGACATCCAGCACACGGTAACCAGCTTCGATTAATTTTTGCGCTTCCACGACCTCAACTTCCTTGATGCGTGTCTTTGCATCCATGACAAAATCCATCAGGCATTTTTCTTGAGACATTCACGACTCCTGGCATTGACCGGTAATAAAGGCCAGGCAGTATATTAGATTTTTCTAATACTGTGAACCTAATCGTGTCTTTCAGGCACTGATGGCATCATGCGGCACCTTGGGCAGGGCAGGAGCCGCAGCATCTTCAACTGATTTAGGAATAGGCAGCCTCAGGGTATCTGCCTTACCCTCAAGCGCAAACTCTAACCCCTGCTGATAGCAGGCCTGGGCCTGTTCATGATCTCCCGTGGATTCCAGCAGATCCCCCAGCAAACGATAAGACAATACCCTGGGTCCGAAATTAATACTGTTTTCCAGGTAAAGCCTTGCCTTACCCCACAACTCGGCCTGCAGGCTGAGGCGACCCAGGGTCAGCAACAGTTCAGGGTCCTTACCATGCTGCTTGAGCCAGGACTCGGCATGCCCAAGGGTGTGCAAAGGATCCGATAAATGCAGCTCTCCCAAGAGCCTGACCAGATCCTGGTTCCAGTCTGAATTCAGGTACTTTCGTATTGCCGTTGCCGCCTGGTCATGCTGCCCCAGGGTATCCAGGGCACGCACATGGGATTCCACCAGCCGGGCGTTATGTTTCAAGCGCTTAGGCAATTGCTTCCATAAGCGCTGCACCGTGTCACTCTCTCCCTGCTGGCCGGCACGCACCATTAATTCGGCAACCGCTACCCCCTCGACCTCGTCGATCTGCTCTGCAGGGATAGCCTTGGATTTACGCAATGTGGGTATGACGTCCAGCAGGCGATCCCAGTCACCGAGATTGCGGTATATACGTGCCAGCATATACAACACATAACCATGCCTGGGCGCCAGATCCCTCAGATGCTGCAATGTCGCCAGGGCCTGTTCATTCTGTTTGCTGGAAAGCTGCAGCTCGGCCTGCAATAGCCCAACTGCCACGCCAGCCGAGTGATCACTTTCTATGGCCTTTTTCAGATAGACATCACGACGATCGTAGGCTGCCTGCATCTGTGCGGCGCG